>NZ_JBPYCR010000011.1:0-87425 GCF_051846915.1 Virgibacillus sp. W0181 | reverse complement strand
CGGGTATGTAAAAGCCAATTCCTCGGGTCTGATTGGCATGAAAATTCAAGGAGCCGCCACCGTATTCGTGGCTAATATGAAAAGGATCACCAAGTTAATAAATCAAAAATAGGTGAATAAAACACCTGTGAAATAGAAAAAAAGAAGTATTTTCTGATCATAATCATGAAAATTTACTCCTTTTTTCTTACACCTTTTTATTTTTTAAATAAAGCCAACTTTTTCAGCAGCCTCGAGGAAAGAGATCGGTGAGACCCCGCAGTGCGTAGCACGAGGAGGCTCACCACTCGCCCGCGGCATAGAAGACACCGTGAAGCATGAACGGATGTCGCCTTGTGCCCCGCGGGTAAAAGCGAGTATATTCCATGAGCGATATTGTTAGAAAATTTATCCTTCTACATTATTTTCCGAATATCCGAAATGAATAAGAAATCATTCCTTGCAAAATAAAAAAGAAAGGGCTGTTGAATATGAGTGAAACAAGAGAGAAATTGTTTCAAGGCGGATCATTTTTAATAGAAGATGTAGACGCAGCCGATATGATTACACCGGAAGATTTCACGGAAGAACATCGAATGATCGCCAAAACAACAGAAGACTTTATTACCGGCGAAGTGTTGCCTAAATTGGAAGCAATTGAAAACCATCAATTTGAACATTCCGTAGAATTGGTGAAAAAAGCAGGAGAACTTGGATTGCTCAGTGCTGATATACCAGAAGTATATGGAGGTCTGGATCTGGATACAATCAGCTCATCATTAATTACGGAAGAGTTTTCCAGAGCCGGTGCATTCTCACTCACTCATGGTGCACATGTCGGAATCGGAACACTGCCTATTGTGTTTTTTGGAAATAAAAAGCAAAAAGAAATGTATTTACCGAAACTGGCGACAGGAGAAATGATCGCAGCTTATGCGCTGACGGAGCCGTCTTCAGGATCGGATGCCCTAGGAGCAAAAGCAACAGCCAGATTGAACGAAGCAGGTACACACTATATACTAAACGGTGAAAAGCAGTGGATAACGAATTCAGCCTTTGCCGATGTGTTTATTGTGTATGCAAAAATTGACGGCGAACATTTTACAGCATTTATTGTAGAGCGGGATTTTCCCGGGGTTTCGACCGGACCTGAAGAAAAGAAAATGGGGATCAAAGGCTCATCGACGCGAACATTAGTATTGGAAGACGCAGAAGTACCTGTAGAAAATCTGCTCGGCGAAAAAGGACGCGGACATATTATTGCATTTAATATTTTAAATGTTGGACGCTACAAGCTGGCAATCGGCAGTGTTGGTGGAGCCAAACGGGCCTTGGAACTTGCTACAGCTTATGTAAATGAACGAAAGCAATTTAATACGCCCATCTCGAAGTTTACATTGACACAGGAAAAGCTTGGGACGATGGGAGCGGAAATATATGCCAATGAAAGTGCGGTCTACCGAACGGTTGGGCTATTTGAACAGCGAATGAGCAAGCTGACACCAGAACAATTGGAGGACGGACGTGAAATTGCCCGAGCTGTTGCAGAATATCAGATTGAATGCTCTTTAAATAAATTTACAGGAACAGAATTACTTGACTATGTTGCCGATGAAGCAGTGCAGCTTCATGGCGGCTACGGTTTTATGCAGGAATATGAAGTGGAACGAATTTATCGTGATTCCCGAATTAACCGGATTTTTGAAGGGACCAATGAAATTAACCGTTTACTAGTTCCAGGAACATTATTGAAAAAAGCGATGAAAGGCGAACTCCCACTCTTAGAAAAGGCACAGCACTTACAAGAGGAACTAATGATGATGATGCCTGAAGAGGTTGGGGACGGCACCTTGGAACAGGAAAAATATTTATTAAAAAATGCGAAGAAAATCGTTTTATTGGGTGCCGGACTTGCCGCTCAAAAATTCATGCAAAAAATTGAGGACGAACAGGAAATACTGGCGAATCTCGCAAATATGACTGCCTCAGTTTACAATATGGAGGCGGCTATACTCCGTACGGAAAAAGCGATAAATAAAAATGGGGAGGAAAAAAGTAAACAAAAACTCCTTTATACACAAGTGTATGTGCAGGAAGCGTTTAACCGCTTAGAGTCAGAGGCTAAAGAAATTTTGATTGCTGTTGAAGAAGGGGATAACTTAAGGATAATGCTATCTTCTCTACGAAAGTTGACCCGCCATACTCCGATCAATGTAATTGCCAAAAAACGGGAGATTGCTGCTGCTATTATTGAAGAAGAAAAATACGTTGTTTAATGTAAATTTTGATATTTAAGATCCGAGGGAAATAGGAAGTAGTTCAGTTTTGGTGTTGTTTCGCAACAATCGTCAAAACGGACTACTTTTTTATTGGGAACACTAGTAACCCTAATCGTAGCAAAGACTGTGGGGTTTAAGTAGGTTATTCTGTATTATATAAAAAGATATATATGTGATAAAATTTAAATGGAAGTTGTTCACAAATCCAGCCAGATTATTAAAAAAGACGATTACATATTCATGCTAAGACGAGAGGCATTGTTAAGAAACATATTCAAATTATAAGGCAGTTTAGTTCAACATATTAAAAAGAAATGGGGATAACAAAATGTTAACAGAAAAATTTCATGTTGCCGTACCTACGGCATTTCATAAAGATGAATCCTTAAATATTCAAGGAACAATAAGTCATATAAAGGATCTATATAAACAAGGGGTAAAGTCAGTTCTAGTTTCTGGAACTACTGGAGAACAACATAGCTTAAGCCTCCAAGAAAAAATTGAAATAATAAACAGATTAGAACTGGAAATAGAACTTATTAGTAATATGGAAATTATTTTTGGCGTGTCTTCAATAAGGCAGAAAGAGGCAGAGGAATTAGCTAAAAAAATTCGTCATACAAAATTATCAGGTATAATGCTTGGATATCCACCTTACGTTATACCGACACAAGAAGAAGCATTAATTTACACAAAGAGTATTATACATCTTAGTAATAAACCTACAATATTATACAACAATCCAAGAAGAACTGGATTTGATTTGTCGGAAGAAAATATTATTCAATTAAGTAAGATAAATTTGGTGGTTGGAATAAAGAGTGTTGGTAACAAAGAAAAAATAGAGCGAGTTAAAAAAGGTCTAGCTAGAAATGACTTTTATTTTTATGCTGGTGGAGAAATTAATTTAGAGGAAAAGGTTTCACATGGTTATGACCGTCTTTCTTCCATTGCTGGAAACATCAAACCGTCAGAAATCAACCAATGGTTCCTAGAAATGCTTATGAAGCAAGAAGTAGGTAATCAAGCAAGCGAAGTAATTGAAAATATTATGGAACAAGTGTATCAAGGAAACGCTATTGTGAATCTGAAACAAATCATTAATCACAAGGGTATTCCAATTGGGATTTGCAGGAGTCCAATTGGAAACATTTAATTAAATGGTAAATTATAGGTGCTTACTTGAATGTGTTTAGGATATTATAAGAAACAGTGAACGCCATTAACATCCGGGAGTTTAAATGTGAGTGTACTAAGCGGTTGTTCATTACAATCATTCGTCCTCCCATTTATTATTTGTTATACTATTGGCACATAATAATATGGAGGCGACGGTATGGAATTAACTTTCTATTGGTACCCAAATTGCTCTACATGTAAAAAGGCGAAAAATTGGCTTGATGATAACAAGCTTCGTTACAACAGCATACATATGGTGGAAGAAACGCCTTCAGAAGAAATATTACTTGAGCTTATGAGCAAAAGTAATTTGCCAGCAAAGAAATTTTTTAATACGAGTGGAAAAGTGTACAGGGAATTAAATATGAAAGATAAAATTAAAGATGCAACGAAGGAAGAGATGGCTAGTTACTTGGCATCGAACGGAATGTTGATCAAACGGCCAATAATTACGGATGGCGAACAGGTGACGGTCGGTTTTAATGAAGCAATCTATAATGAAACATGGCGTACATAAAGGCGTACAACAAAATGGAGGTAATATAGATGGTACTAGATGATTTATTATATACTTCGGAACACGAGTGGATAAAAAAAGAAGGGAATCAAGTTCGTATAGGAATTACAGATTTTGCCCAGGAGGATCTGGGTGAAATCGCTTTTATTGAGCTTCCTGACGTAGGTGAAAAAATAGAGAGTCAAGAGCCTTTTGGAAGTTTAGAATCGGATAAAACCGTTTCGGAATTGTATGCTCCAATTACTGGAACAATAATTGAGATCAATGAAACACTGGACAGCGATCCTAAGCTTATTAATGAATCACCATATGAAAAAGCGTGGATGATTATTGTTGAACCAGCCGATGAATCGGAATTGGATACGTTAATGTCTGCGGAACAATATAAAAAACATATTGATAAATAAAGTGAAATAATGAGGAATATAGGCTGTTTAATATGTGTTAGAGGTATGGTCAGTTTTTTAAAAGATGATTTCCTATAAGTTATGATGCAGGGAGTGCATACAATATGACTGCTGCTTTGTCGAACAGAATCATGATTGTCGAAGGCTTATCGGATAAGAAAAAACTTGAGAGAATTATTACCGATGAAGATTTAACTATTGTATGTACGAATGGAACCTTGGGTATTGAACGCTTTGATGAAATGCTGGAAGAATATGATTTGGATTATAATGAAGTGTTTATTTTTGTAGATGAAGATCCTCCGGGAATTGCACTAAGAAAGCAACTAATGCAAGAGCTTCCGCATGCGATCCATTTATATACAGATAGTGAATATAAAGAAGTTGCAGAAACGCCGGAACATATTTTGGCAACGATTCTTGCCGGCAAGCGGATACGTGTTAATCCGCTTTATTTAGTTGAAGGCAAAAGGTGATTATTTTGGAAGAAATAACAAAAGAACAGTTAAAAAAAGATACAATGTTTCTATTTATCCACTCACCATTTTGTGGGACATGCCATCTTGCGAGAAAAATACTGGAACAAATAGAGACGAATCATAATAAGCAGCTTTTTTATGAGATGAATGCATCACTATATCCGGAATTTATGCAAACGCATAAAATTGAAAGTGTTCCTTGTCTATATATTAAAGTGGGGCATGAGGTTAAGGAAAAGATTTATGCATTTCAATCTACCGGAAATATTTATCGTTATATATTGCTCCATGCCCCGAGTCTGTTGCAATAAACTTTCTTAATGCTCAATAAGTATATACTTGTTATGAATTAACGATGCTAATTGAGAATGGATGATGTGAAAACAATATCCTTTTCAAGTTGCGAAAATTCTTGGGAAACATAAGCAATATCTTTATTCATCGGTCGAATAAGTTGATAATAATTTTCATATGCTTTAAGATTATAATGAGAATAAATTGAGAATGAATGTAAATTTCCTGTTCATTCGATTTCACAATAATAGTATTTGGAGGTATAGCAATGTCAGAGACGACTCTAGAAATAAAGAATCTTCATGTGTCTATTGAAGGTAATGAAATATTAAAAGGTATTAACCTTACAATAAAGAGCGGAGAATTCCATACTGTAATGGGACCAAATGGTACCGGGAAATCAACACTTGCGTCTGCTATTATGGGACATCCGAAGTTTGAAATAACAGAAGGCAGCATTCATTTGAATGGGGAAGACGTCCTTGAAATGGAAGTAGATGAGCGTGCACGTGCTGGCTTGTTTTTAGCAATGCAGTACCCAAGTGAAATAAGCGGCGTGACGACATCTGATTTCTTGCGTTCATCCATTAATGCTCGACGCGAAAAAGGCGATGAAATTTCTTTAATGAAGTTCATTAAAGAAATGGATGGCACATTGGATGACTTGGAAATTGATCAAAACATGGCACAGCGTTATTTAAATGAAGGGTTTTCAGGCGGGGAGAAAAAACGTAATGAAATTCTTCAATTGATGATGCTTAAACCAGAAATTGCCATTTTGGATGAAATTGATTCCGGATTGGATATTGATGCGTTAAGAATCGTTGCTGACGGTGTCAACAAACTCCGTAAAGAAGAAAATTTTGGCTGCTTGATCATCACGCATTACCAGCGCTTGTTAAACTACATTACTCCTGATTTTGTTCATGTTATTATGCAAGGGCGTATTGTTAAATCCGGCGGACCGGAATTGGCACAGCGTTTGGAAACGGATGGATACGAGTGGATTAAAGAAGAGTTAGGTATTGAAGATGTAACGGTTGGTCAAAAAGCGTAAACGTTAGGAGGGGTAGTCATTATGACTGTTATGACAAAGTTACCATATGATAAAGCGTACATTGAACAATTTTCCGAAAATAATAATGAACCAGATTGGATGAAATCCCTTCGCCTGCAAGCTTTTGATCAAGCAAGCGAACTTGACTTGCCTAAGCCGGATAAAACAAAAATTACGAGATGGAATTTCCATCGTTTTAAACATGTTGCAGAAGGTGAACGGATTACATCGTTAACTAATTTACCGCCAGCAATTAATGATCTATTTGATGAAAACAATATTCCCGACAACATAGTTATACAGCGGAATCAAACAGTAGCTTATCAAGCGCTAAGTCCGGAGTTGAAAGAGAAGGGTGTTATTTTCACCGATATTTTCACTGCAATAAAAGATCATCCGGATCTTGTGCAAAAATATTTTATGAAAGATGCTGTTACGGTTGATGAGCATCGTTTAACCGCTTATCATGCCGCACTTATGAATGGCGGGGTGTTTGTTTATGTACCTGAAAACGTTCAAATAGAAACCCCGTTGCAGACAGTGTTTTGGCAGGAAGACCCTGAAGTTGCTTTGTTTAATCACGTATTAGTTGTAGCTGATAAAAACAGTTCCGTTACGTATGTGGAAAACTATATTTCCGAAAACAAAGAGGAAGAAACGGTTTCCAATATTATCGCAGAAGTAATTGCACATAAGGGTGCTAACATATCGTTCGGTGCGGTAGACTATTTTGCAAATGGAACAACTTCCTACATTAATAGACGCGGAATTGCAGATGATCATGCTACGATTGATTGGGCACTGGGTCAAATGAATGAGGGGCATACAGTATCTGAAAACAGTACACATTTAGTTGGTAAAGAAGCGTCCGCAAATGCGAGAACGGTTACGGTCGGCAGTGGGAAACAGACACAAAACTTTACCGCAAAAACGGTACATTTCGGCAAAGATACGGATGGCCAGATTTTACAACGTGGCATTATGAAAGATAACGCAACAGCCATTTTCAATGCAATCGGAAAAATCGAACATGGAGCGACGAGAGCAAACGCCGAACAGGAGTCTCGTATTTTAATGTTAAGTAAAAGGTCTCGCGGTGACGCGAATCCGATTCTTTTAATTGACGAGGATGATGTAACGGCAGGGCACGCTGCTTCTGTCGGTCGTATCGATGAAATGCAAATGTATTATTTGATGAGCCGAGGCATTTCTAGGAAACAGGCGGAGCGTTTGATCATCCTTGGATTTTTGGCACCGGTTGTTAACGAACTACCAATTACATCCGTAAAAGAACAATTAAAACAGTTAATTGAAAGGAAAATCGATTAATGGATGTAAAAGCGATTCGTGAACAGTTTCCGATATTGGATCAAGAAGTGAATGGCCATCCGTTAGTATATTTAGATTCTTCCGCAACATCTCAAAAACCGTTACCGGTGATTGAAGCTGTTAATGATTATTACAGAAACCATAATTCCAACGTGCACAGAGGTGTTCACACACTCGGGTCGCGTGCTACAGACTTATATGAAGGTGCTAGAGAAAAGGTACGTCAATTTATCAATGCAGACAGCACGGCAGAAATTATTTTTAACCGAGGTACAACGGTCGGGATCAATCTTGTTGCCCACAGCTATGCCAGAGCTAATTTAACAGAAGGCGACGAAATTGTTACGACGGAAATGGAGCATCATAGTAACATTATTCCTTGGCAGCAGGCGGCAAAAGCAACTGGTGCAACATTAAAATATATCCCACTTGAAGTAGATGGGACAGTTACACTGGATAGTGTACGAAACACGGTAACAAAAAACACAAAAATTGTAGCGATTGGTCACGTATCCAACGTGCTTGGTACAATTCATCCAATTAAAGAAATTGCTAAGATTGCTCATGAAAATGGTGCGGTCATCGTAGTCGATGGTGCGCAAAGCGTCCCACATTTGCAAGTTGATGTAAAAGACCTTGACTGTGATTTTTACGCATTTTCAGGTCATAAAATGTGCGCGCCGACTGGCATAGGTGTTTTGTATGGTAAAAAAGAACTGCTTGATAACATGGAGCCTGTTGAATTCGGCGGAGAAATGATTGATTTTGTTGATCTGTACGACTCGACTTGGAAAGAACTTCCGTGGAAATTTGAAGGCGGAACACCAATCATTGCTGGGGCAATAGGTCTTGGCGCAGCAATTGACTTTCTTTCGGACATTGGAATGGAAAATATAACGAACTATGAAACAAATTTAGTTGAGTATGCTATGGCTAAGCTTGGCTCCATCAATGACTTGGCGATTTATGGCCCAGAAAAAAGGGCGGCTCTTATTACGTTTAATCTAGCTGATATTCATTCCCACGACGTATCTACAGTTCTTGATGCAGAAGGGATTGCAGTTCGGGCTGGTCATCATTGTGCTCAACCGTTGATGAAATGGTTGAACGTAACGGCAACTGCACGGGCAAGTTTTTATTTATATAATACTGAAGCCGATGCCGATCGTTTGGTTGAAGGACTTTTAAAAACGAAGGAGTATTTCGGGGATGTCTTTTAATAACCTAGACACACTATACAGACAAGTGATTATGGATCATTACAAACATCCACGCAATCGTGGCATGCTAGAAGATGAATCGCTCACCGTAGAAATGAATAATCCAACTTGCGGAGACCGTATATTTCTTCACCTTAAGGCAGAAGATGGTATCGTAGAGGATGTTAAATTCAGCGGTGAAGGGTGTTCCATCAGTTTAGCATCCGCATCCATGATGACACAGGCGATTAAAGGAAGAAAGATAGAAGATGCTTTAAACATGGCAGAGCTTTTTTCTGACATGATGATTGGCGAAGAGGTGGACACGGAACAATTTGGGATAGAAGATGTTGAAGCGCTACAAGGTGTCTCTAATTTTCCAGCACGGATAAAATGTGCTACACTGGCATGGAAGGCGTTGGAAAAAGGAATGGAGAACGAACAGAATTAAAGCGTTCAAAAATCTAAAGGAGGTTTTGTAAGTGGCTAAAAATGCTCCGGAAATTGATGAATATAAATATGGTTTTCATGATAAAGACATCTCTGTTTTTCGTACGGAAAGAGGTTTAACACGAACAGTTGTTGAGGAGATCTCCCGTATGAAAGATGAACCGGAATGGATGCTGGAAGAGCGACTGAAGGCATTGGAAATTTTTTATAGCAAGCCGATGCCACAATGGGGCGGCGATCTTTCAGAACTTGATTTTGACGAGATCATCTATTACGTAAAGCCATCTGAAAGACAAGGCACAACGTGGGATGAAGTACCGGATGAAATTAAGCAAACTTTTGATAAATTGGGTATACCGGAAGCTGAACAAAAGTATTTGGCCGGCGTATCTGCACAATATGAATCCGAGGTTGTATATCAAAGCTTGGAAGAAGACCTTGCGAAACTTGGAATTGTTTTTAAAGATACCGATACAGCATTGCAGGAAAACGAGGAGCTTTTCAAAGAATATTTCGGAAAAGTTATTCCTGCTTCAGATAATAAATTTTCCGCTTTAAATACGGCTGTTTGGTCAGGGGGATCGTTTATTTACGTTCCTAAAGGAGTGGAAACGACTGCCCCGCTACAAGCATATTTCCGCATTAACTCGGAAAACATGGGTCAATTTGAACGTACACTCATTATTGTTGATGAAGGTGCATCTGTTCACTATGTGGAAGGCTGTACAGCGCCGGTTTACACGACAAACTCATTGCACAGTGCAGTAGTTGAGATCTTCGTTAAACGGGATGCTTATTGCCGTTATACGACGATCCAAAACTGGGCAAACAACGTTTATAATCTTGTTACAAAACGAGCTACTTGTGAAGCGAACGCTACGATGGAATGGATTGACGGCAACATGGGTTCGAAGCTGACAATGAAATATCCATCTGTTTTACTTCGCGGTGAAGGTTCACGCGGCATGACGATTTCAATTGCTTTGGCCGGAAAAGGACAGCACCAAGATGCAGGAGCTAAAATGCATCATTTGGCACCAAATACGTCATCTTCCATCGTATCCAAGTCGATTTCCAGAGATGGCGGTAAAGTATCCTATCGTGGGATTGTTCACTTCGGAAGAAAAGCCGATGGTGCACGCTCGAATATCGAATGTGATACGCTAATTATGGATAATCAATCAACATCAGATACGATTCCATATAATGAAATAAACAATGATAATGTTTCATTGGAGCACGAAGCAAAGGTTTCAAAAGTATCGGAAGAGCAGCTGTTTTATCTCATGAGCCGCGGCTTGGAAGAACAAGAAGCAACTGATATGATTGTAATGGGCTTTATTGAACCATTTACAAGAGAGCTTCCAATGGAATATGCAGTGGAAATGAACAGATTGATGAAGTATGAAATGGAAGGCTCGATCGGTTAAATACCTTTAGAAAACCCCCGACATTAACTAGTGTCGGGGGTTTTTGAATTATATTGCTGAATTTTGAGGAAAAAACATCTTGCTCTTTATTCATAATGAATTTACGGAAATAGTTAATAATGCGTTTGGTTCTGAATCAAGATTATCGACCATTAAGATTTTATTCGTTAACTTTTTCCTCGCTTAATTTTATACGAGGATCGCCTAGCTTAAGTCTAGCATTAACTAAATGCGTTCTCATATGGTAAGCTGCTGAAGCATCATCTTTTTTAGCAATCGATTCATAGATATTTATGTGTTCCTGAAAGATTTGATCTCTCTTTCTTTTCAATCCTAAGTTTTGTTTTAATGAGTAGTGAAGCGTTCGTTTATATAGGTCTCTTAAATTACTTACAGATTGTAATAAAAATGGATTTTTTGATGCTTTTACTATTTCATGATGGAATTCTAAGTCTGGTTCAGAACCGATAGAAGACTCATCTTCCATCGTTATAGAAAATCGATCTAAAGCATTTTTAATTTCTGACAAATCGTCACTAGTGGCTCGTTGAGCTGCTAAAAAGGCAGCTTCTGATTCAATAATAGTTCTCATTTCTAATAAATCATACAACTGGTCAATATTGGTAATTTCGAAAGCTATCAAATCTAACTTATCAGCTAAATTTATTTCCTTAACAAATCTTCCTCCACCTTGTTTCGATTCAATAATACCACTCGCCTCTAAAATGCTAAGAGCTTCACGTATAGGAGGACGACTTACTTTAAACATTTTAGTCAATTCACTTTCAGAAGGTAATTTACTTGCAACTGGGAAAACACCATCTTTAATCATTGATTTCAATTGGTCTAATATTTGGCTGGATATAGTCTTTCTTTCAATTGGGTTAACCATACGCATCTCCTTTTTAAAAGCGTTAATATTAAAAAATTACTGATTATATTTAAAGTAAGAATCACTTGCATGGGTATGCCGTTTTAAATAAAATTAGTGTATAATTGTAACACAAGTATACATCATTGTATGCAGATATCAAACTTTTTAGGGGATTCGGATTATTGTGTTGAAAAGTAAAGTGAAACGTAAATTTATAGGTTAAAATATGCCTGACTTCAGAGATCACTCTCCTTCTTTGAGGAGCGCCTTGATGTAGGCTCACCAAGGACAAGTGGGACTACGGCTGCGTTCGTACCACCGAAAAGTATGCCCCGACGCAAACCTCATCAACTGACCGCTACAAAGAGAACCTCTCACATGCGACAGCATAAACGAAATTGCGCTTATGCCCTTTGCGTAAAAGAAGTATATTCGATGAGCGGTAAAGTGGAAACTTTTATTACTTTATAATTATTCCTAAACTATCCATTGAGGTATAAGTTTGGTACAATTGGAAATTTATTGAATTAAATCAGAGTAATATTATACTATTAGCTTTAAAATTTAATATTGCATTTAATATTATAATGTTGTATGCTTGTAATACAGAAAAAGTAAAACGTTTACACAGCAGTTTTTGGATCCAAATTATCTAACTAAATACTAGTATAATGGATTATTTTCAGCTTATGAAAAGGAGAAATACAATGTCAAACAACTATATGAAAGTTAGCATTAAGGATTATGTATGCACAATCACAATTAATAATCCTCCAATGAATATTCTAACTAAAGGATTTAGAGATGAATTTGTACCTTACATGGAGTCTCTGAAAACAAATAGAAATGTACGAGCAATTATTATTACAGGAGCAGGTGACCGTGCATTTTGTGCAGGTGCAGATTTAAATGAAGAAGGGGAGTTAACCGATGAAACGGTGTATCAGTTCATTAAAGAAGACAACCGTAATTATGATGTTTTGAATGAGATGCCGCAACCAGTTATAACTGCTGTAAACGGTTACGCATTCGGCGGTGGATTTGAGCTCACGTTAGCCTCGGATATACGAATCTTATCTGAAAACGCTAAACTTTGCGCCGCAGGGGTTAAGGTTGGTCTCGTTGTAAGTCCTACAAGACTAGTAAGACTAATAGGAGAATCAGGAGCGAAAGAGATTATCCTGACTGGACGCACAGTTTCGGCAAATGAGGCCTATGATAAGGGGCTTGCATATAAAGTTGTACCACAAGCTGACTTACTAGAAGAAGCTGAAGAATTAGGTAGAAAAATAGCTTCAAGAGCGCCAATAGCAGTTCAAAAGTCAAAAGAGGCTATTCAGGAATCAATGGATTTAACTTATGAACAATCAATGGAACAAGAAATTGGTAAGTTTATTGAATGCCAAAAAACCTGGGATCACAAACATGCCATAGAGGCTTTTTTTAATAAAGAGAAACCAGAGTTTAAAGGTGAATAAAATCAACATAAAGTATTATAATAAATGATTTGTAAATGAAAAAACATTCATGTATCTTTATAGAGGTTCACAAAAAATGGTATGTAAGGAGGAATTTCAGTGATAGATAAAATGTTCATGATGGGTCCAGTACGCACCCTTTTAGAGGAATGTTTGGATGTTAAACCCAAAGAGAATTTATTGATACTTACTGATATTAACACTATAGAAATTGGAGAGGTTTTTGCACTAGTTGGTAAAGAAATGAATGCCGAAGTAGTTATGACAATAATGAATCCAACAACACGTCACGGCGATGAACCACCTCGAATTATTGCAGAGGCTATGAAAGCAGCGGATGCAATTGTAGCGCCAACTACGTTTTCTATTAATCATTCAACGGCTAGAAAGATGGCTAGCGACGCAGGGGCAAGATTACTTTTCATGCCAGACGCTAATGAAGAGGTTTTCTTAAATGGGTCACTAGAAATTGATTACAAGACCCAAAAGAAAAAAATTGATAAGTTATCGCACATTCTTGAGGAAGGCCAAGAGGTTAGGGTTACATCTGAATTAGGCACAGATTTAAAAATGAGTATTAAAGGAAGACATGCGGTACCGCAAACGGGAATATGTCATGAACCTGGCTCCATTTCTCCCCCACCTTGTATTGAAACCGCCGTTGCACCTATTGAAGGTACAACAGAAGGTGTTTTCATAATTGATGGGGCAATTGTACCCGGCCGTGCAGTCACTGAAAATGTCAAGGTATTTTTCGAAGGTGGAAAAATAGTTAAAATTGAAGGAGGTCAGGATGCACAGGATTTAATTGAAACATTAGAAAGTTACAATCACCCCAACGTATATTGCGCTGTAGAAATGGGAATAGGAATGAATCCTAATGCTAAAATAGGACGAGGCGGACAGTTAGAGGATGAAGCTGAGTTTGGTACGATGCATATAGGAATTGGTAATGGGATAACTTTCGGAAGTAGTATACGAGCACCAGGACATTGTGATCTTGTCATGAGAGATGCCATTATTGAAGTGGACGGGAAAACTATTCTGAAAGATAAACAGTTATTCTTGGATTAAAGGAGGGACATGAAAAATGGATTTAGGATTCCTAATGGACTCAATTATGGATGTCCTCTCTTTTAAATTGCTTCTATTATTTTTAATAGGTACAGTTTCCGGAATGATAATCGGCTCTTTGCCTGGATTAACAACTACCATGGGAGTGTCCTTGTTAATTTCCTTTACGTGGGGAATGGAATGGATAGAAGCAATAGTGTTAATCGTATCGCTTCATATTAGTGGAACATATGGTGGTTCAACCGCAGCAATTTTTCTAAACATCCCAGGAACACCTGCTGCGGCCGCAACCGCTCTAGATGGCTATCCGATGTCCAAGCGTGGAGAGGGAGGACTTGCAAGAGGACTTGCGACTGTCCAATCTTTTGTAGGTACTGTTATAGCGGCAGTTGTATTCTTGCTAGCAGCTCCTTTATTAACTGACTTTAGTATGAATTTTGGGTCATGGGAGTATTTTCTTTTAGCAATGTTTGGAATAATTATAAGCGCCAATCTTGCATCAGAATCACTTGTCAAGGGCTTGATGGCTGGATTTCTAGGGCTAGGATTAGCAACAATAGGAATGGATACGATAAATGGTGTGCAACGGTTTACATTTGACGCACCTGTACTATTAGATGGGTTTAGTCTGATTGCGGTTCTAATAGGGCTATTCGGGATTGCAGAGGTCATTGAGGCATTAGTCGACTTGAGACCACCTCTTAAGTCTAAAAACTTTAGCTCTACAATCCCTCCTTTAGGTATGGTTAAACGTTACCTTCCACTGGGAGGAAAATCATCGCTTATTGGTTCTATAATAGGTGCAATACCAGGTGCTGGGGCTGATATAGGTGCTTGGGTATCATACGATATGGCAAAAAGAAGTAGTAAGAAGCCGGAAACATTTGGTAAGGGTAATCCAGAAGGAGTAGTGGCTGCAGAGACTGCTAATAACGCTGCAGTTCCTGGTTCATACGTACCAATGCTTACTCTAGGTATACCCGGAGATGCTGTAACAGCAGTAATTATTGGTGGCCTTTTATTACATGGTCTACAACCTGGACCATTGTTAATGACTAGTGAGCCGAAAATTATCTATCATTTCTTTTTCATTCTTATAATTGCTGCATTGTTTATGGTTGTTTTTGGATTGGTATTTTCATCAGTGTTTCAAAAAATACTTTTATTTCCAAAAAGTGTTGTATTGTCCGTTGTAACTGTGTTCAGTGTGATTGGAACATTTGCCGTAAATAATCGACCATTTGATATTGCTGTAATGTTCATTTTTGGGGTATTGGGATATTTAATGAGAAGAGTTGGATTATCAGCTCCACCACTTGTGCTTGGACTTATCTTGGGATTAATGGCAGAAACAAATTTCAGACGTGCTATGGTTAGTGCCGATTTTTCTTTTCTACCATTTGTAACTAGACCAATAAGCTTAGTGTTGCTATTACTAATTATATTTGTTTTAGCGAATCAAAATAACTTTTTAACAAACAAGATCAAGAATCTTTTTAGAAAAGCCAAACAATAACATGAGGAGTGCTTAAATTGAAAAAATTTAATCTTTTACTATTAACTATATTACTTGCACTTGTTTTGGGAGCCTGTGGACAGGGCGAGAAGGAAGAAAGCACTGAATCCGCAAACAATGAAGAGGAGAGCTACCCACAAGAGCCAATTGAAATGATTGTCGGATTTGGTGAAGGTGGCGGTACAGATACTATGGCTAGAAAACTTCAACCGGCATTTCAAGAAGAATTGGGCGAAAGTGTAGTTGTTAATAACATGCCTGGAGCGTCAAGTGCATTAGCTCTAGAACATGTTAATGAATTACCAGCCGATGGACATACTATTTTATTCCAAACTGACTTGGTTAGAGTGTTCCCTGCAATGGGTATGACTGATCTAACTTATGATGATTTTGAACAAATTGGAATAGGAACGATGGGGATCGCTAACTTTGTTGTTGGTGATGATTCAGAGTTAGAAACATTTGAAGACGTAGTGAATTTATTAAAAACAGGTGATGCAAAAGTAGCGGTTGCTGGAATTGGAGATCCTTGGCATCTAACGCTTGAAATTGTTAATAGTGTAGTTGATGGAGATGCGGAAATCATAACATATGAATCCGGTTCTAATGCAGCTATGGCAGCTCTTAAAGGAGAAGTGGACTTTGCAATAAGTGGTGTTAATGAAGTGGTCGATTTACTACGCGCTGGTGATGCTCGTTCATTAGCAGTTATGGATAACAAAGCTTTTGATGTTAAAGATTTAGGTGAGATTCCCCCTGTTACAGACACCATAACAGAGCTCGAGCCGTATGTTCCAGAAGGTACATGGTGGGGCCCTGCGGTAAAGAAAGGGACACCTGAGCATATTGTTGATAGATTAAAAGAAGTGTACAATAATGCACTGCAAACTGAAGAGTTTAAGGAGTTTGCTGAGAAAAATGCTATTGTATTAATTGATACTGAGGATCCACAGGACTATGTTAAAAAAGTTACCGAGGAAACAAGCTGGTTGCTACATGACATTGGCGTAGCAGAGCGTTCTCCAGAAGAAGTAGGTATTTCTAAACCTGAATAGTGTAGGTGATAATGTTGACTAAACGTTCAGATCTTATCCTTGGTTGGAGCATGTTAATTATTAGTATTTTTTACATTTGGCAAGCACTACAGCTCCCTTCAGGAGAAAGTTTCTTAAATTCATCACAATCTTTTCCTATCCTAATAGGAATAAGTTTAACAATATTCTCTATTACATTAATTGTGAAAGCCTTTTTTAAGAAATCAGAGGGCAAAAAAGAAAAGACAGATGTACACAAGATTGGTTTTAAAAGAGCGTTGTTTTATATATTATGGACGGGGTTGTATATATTTTTATTCATCCCCTTCCTTGGATTTACGGTTTCTACCATAGGTTATATGATAATAATGATTTTATTTTACAAAGAAGTTAAATGGTTTACATCTGTATTTGTAGCAGTTGGCACAATGATTTTTGTTTATTATGTCTTTAATCAATTACTGTACATTAATTTCCCTTAAAAGCTAATGCTATGTTTCAGCTGAAAAATAATTTTTTAGCTGAAATATTTTTGGAAACTAATAAGAATGTTGATTTATTAATGAATTTAGTTTGAAATTGTATACATCTAGAATAAAACATGTAACTAAGGAGTGTATTTTCATGCATGCACAGGCTCTTGATGATATTAGAGTAATTGACTTAAGTCAGGTAATGGCTGGACCATACTGCAGTATGTTATTAGCGGACATGGGGGCAGAGGTTATTAAAGTTGAGCCTCCTCAAGGGGAGAGTACAAGGTCTTGGCCTCCTTATAAAGAAGGTGAAAGTGGAGCCTTCATGGCAATTAACCGTAATAAAAAAGGGATTAATGTTAACTTAAAAACGAAAGAAGGACAACAGATATTTTATGATCTTATTAAAACAGCAGATGTGGTAGTAGAAAACTTTCGTCCTGGTGTTGTGAAGCGACTCGGTGTTGATTATGACACTTTATCTGCAATTAATCCTAAATTAGTATATTGTTCCATCTCTGGATTCGGACAATATGGACCTTACTCCTCAAGAGGAGGGTATGATCTTATAGCACAAGGTATGACGGGTATTATGAGTGTAACTGGTGAGCCAGGTGGTGATCCTGTTAAGTGTGGTTTACCGATTAATGATCTAGGTACAGCACTATTCGCATCTTATGGCATTTTAACTGCTTTATATTCAAGAACAAAAACGAATGAAGGTCAGTTTATTGATGCTTCGTTATTTGATACAGGTCTAGCTTTATCAGTTTGGGAGAGTGCACAGTATTGGTATACAGGAGCTACTCCACAACCAACTGGTAGTGGCCATAGACTTTCTGCACCATATCAAGCGTTCCGTGCAAGTGATGGGCACTTTACAGTCGGTGCAGATGCACCACATCATTGGAAAATGTTTTGTGAGATTATTGGTAGACCCGAAATGCTTGAAGATGAGCGGTTTAAGGATAATGAATCTAGAATGGATCACATGGAAGTATTTGTACAAATGATTGAAGAGCAAACAACTACTCAGCCAAGAAGTTATTGGCTTGAAAAGTTTGAAGAAGTCGGTATTCCTGCTGGTTCCATAAATACCTATCCGGAGTCGTTAAATGACCCACATACGCAGGCAAGAGACATGGTGTGTGAAGTGGATCATCCTGTTGCTGGAAAAGTCAAAGCACTAGGTATACCAGTTAAAATGTCAAAAACGCCTGGATCCATAAGAAAATCCGCACCGTTGGCAGGGGAAGATACAAACTCTATACTAAGTGAACTAGGTTATGATGAAGAAAAAATAGAATCTTTGCGGAAAAACGAAATAGTATAAAGTTTAACGAAAAAATTCAATGTGGAGGTCTAAAAATGATTAGAAAATTAAAAGGCTTAAGCCCCTCTATTCATAATGAAAGTTATATAGATGAGTCGGCACAAATCATTGGAGATGTTCGGATTGGAAAAGATGTTAGCGTATGGCCATTATCTGTACTACGAGGTGACGATGGAAATTATATAGAAATCGGTGAAGGAAGTAACGTGCAAGATGGTTGTATTTTTCACGTAACACCGGAGGATCCTTTAGTAGTCGGTAAGAATGTAACAATAGGTCATGGGGTAATACTTCATGCTTGTACAGTTGAAGATGAAGCTAGAATAGGGATGGGAGCAACTATCCTTGATGGTGCAGTCATTGAAAAGGGTGCCCAAGTGGGGGCTAATGCATTGGTCCCTGCTGGTAAAGTCATCCCTAGTGGTACTCTAGCAGTTGGAGTACCAGCTAGAGTTGTACGAGATATAGAAGAAGAAGAGACAGAGGATATTAAACAAAACGCAAAATCATATGTGTCACTTTGGAAAGAACTTTATCAAGATTGATTAGTAAGGAGAATGAAAATGGAGAACAAGAAATCATTATATGAGCGAGCACAACAAGTTTTACCTCCTGTTGCCAATCGAGCAACAACGCTAGGTATTGTCGAAGCAAATGGAACTACAGTTACAGATGAAAACGGGAAAAAATATTTAGATTTCGCTAGTGGGGTAGGTGTTATGAATGTTGGTCATAACCACCCTGAAGTAGTAAAAGCCGCTAGAGATCAGATGGAAAGCATGATACACATTGGACATAATGTTGCTTATTACCCTTCATATTTGGAATTAGCTGAAAAACTAAATGAATTAATTGGCGGAGATCACATGGTCTATTTTTCAAATAGTGGTGCTGAAGCTAATGAAGGTGCTTTAAAGCTAGCTAAAAAAGTTACAAAACGACCGGGTATTATTTCATTCCGTAGAGGATTCCATGGAAGAACTCTTGGCACGGCGTCAATAACTTTTTCCAACTCAAATTACCGAAAGGACTACGACCCTCTCTTTGCAGGAGTTTATTCATGTGATTTTCCTTATCCATATGAGTCACCTTTAAGTGAGGAAGATGAAGTGAATCGTTGTATTCAACAACTGAATGATGTATTTAAATACGAAGCTCCTGCTGATCAAATTGCTGCTGTTATCGTAGAGCCAATCCAAGGTGAGGGAGGGTATATTGTACCTCCGAAAAGCTTCCTTGAAAAACTACGGGCTATATGTGATCAACATGGTATCCTATTAATTTTCGACGAAATACAAACTGGATTTGGTAGAACTGGTAAAATGTTTGCCCACGAACATTTTGACGTGAAACCAGACATTATAACACTCGCAAAAGGTATTGCGTCTGGATTTCCATTAAGTGCGGTAATTGCTAAAAGAAATATTATGGAAAAATGGGATGCAGGTACACATGGAGGTACTTATGGTGGTAATCCAATCGCATGTGCCGCTTCATTAGCCGCAATCTCTATTTTAGAGGAAACTGGATTGGAAAATGCACAGAACATGGGCGAATATTTTGTAAGTGAACTAAAAGAAATTACTAAACCTTTCAATATAGTTGGTGAAGTTAGAGGATTGGGTTTAATGATCGCCCTTGAACTTAAAGATAAAACAGGCGAATCTCTAGCAAGCCTAAGAAGTTACTGCTTAGAGCAGGGGTTAATATTACTGCCATGTGGAATTGATCGGAATATAATTAGATTTATACCTCCGACTACTGTTACTAAAGAAGAAATAGATGTAGCATTAAAGATTGTAAAAGAAGGGTTAATGCATATCGAAAAGGAAGTGTCTTAATGCTTTATATTAATGGGAAATGGACGGATTCTAGTTCGAATGAAACACTTACAGTTTATAATCCAGCTACCCAAGAGGAAGTTGGTAAAATAGCATACGGGACGAAAAAAGATGCCGAGGACGCTATTAAGGCTGCTGATGAAGCTTTTGAAAAATGGAAGCGAAAAACTGCAGGAGAAAAAAGTGCTTTTTTAAGTACATTTGCTAATGAATTAAGAAAAAGATCAGATGAAATAGCTAACATGATAACACGTGAAATGGGTAAGCCTCTTAGAGAATCTATTGGTGAAGTAAAATTAACAATATCTTATGTTGATTGGTATGCAGAAGAGGCAAAAAGAATTTATGGAGATACTGTACCGGCATCAAGTGCTGATAAAAGAATACTAGTTTTGCAAGAACCTGTTGGTGTGACAGCAGCTATAACTCCATGGAATTTTCCGGCAGCAATGATAACGCGGAAAATTGCACCTGCACTTGCAGCAGGCTGTCCAGTAATTGTTAAGCCTGCTTCATCTACTCCACTAACAGCTAAATTAATATTTGAAGCGTTAGATGCTGCAAATCCTATTGAGGGAATTGCTAATCTCGTGACAGGCCCATCTAGTGAAATTTCGGATGCGTTTAACGAAAGTTTTCTTGTGCGTAAATTAACTTTCACTGGATCTACAGAGGTTGGGAAACATCTTATGCGAGGCGCAGCAGATACAGTGAAAAAAGTAGCTATGGAACTAGGTGGTCATGCACCTTATATTGTCTTTGATGATGCAGACTTAGAAGCTGCAGTCGATGGGGCTGTTGCAAGTAAATTTAGAAATGCAGGTCAGACGTGTGTTTGTACAAATAGAATATACGTGCAGGAATCAATTGCGGATAAATTTGCAGATTTATTTGCAAGTAAAGTAAGTGAAATGGTAATAGGTGATGGATTGGATGAAAAAACAGATATAGGTCCATTAATTAATAAGGGTGCTTTAACGAAAGTTACATCCCAAATTGATGATGCTTTAGAACGCGGTGGAAAATTAATGACAGGTGGAAAAGAAGCTGAGGTAGATAATTATAATGGATCTTTCTTTGAACCAACTGTTATTAACTATGCAACAGATGATATGAATATATCTAGGGAAGAAACTTTTGGACCAATTGCTCCTATTTATACATTTAAAACAGAAGAAGAAGTCGTGAATAGAGCAAATCACTTTGAATACGGACTTGCTGCTTATTGTTTTACTAGCGATTTTAGCCGTGCTATTCGTATGATGGAAAATCTCGAGTATGGAATCGTTGGATTAAATGATGATATGCCGACAACTGCACAAGCTCCATTTGGTGGAGTAAAAGCAAGTGGAGTTGGTAGAGAAGGCGGCAAGTATGGTTTACAAGAATATCTAGTGGAAAAATTTGTTTCCATGAAAATATAATAAAATTTTAATAAATTTATTAAAGTCAGTACCTTGTTTACAAAGTATCATTGTAAACAAGGTACTGCTAATAGACGTGTTAAAAATACCTATTTATTTAATTGATTCTCATCAGAGAGGAAGCTATATATGGAAAGGAAAAAGGTAGTTCTTATCTTAGAGGAACATGAGGAAGTAGCCGAAGAAGGTATAAAAAAAGTAGAGAAAGAAAACTTTGACTTATCCATTATAAAAAACGCAAGTAATTTAGAAGAAGAAGTTAATGACTGCCAAGCAATATGGGTTAGAGGGGCGAAAATAGCACGTCCAATCATTGAATGCGCTCCCAATTTAAAAATAATTGCGAGGAGCGGGGTTGGAACGGATAATATAGACGTTAAAGCAGCTACTGATAACGATGTATTTGTTTGTAATGTTCCTGATGCAAACTTCACTTCAGTTGCTGAACATGTGGTTGGTTTGATTATTGCATTGTCCCACCAAATTTTAAATTCAGATCAGGCATTACGTAAAGGGGATTTTAATGCTAGGCATAGGTTTATGGGATCTGAATTAAAAGGAAAAACATTAGGATTAATCGGGTTTGGACGTATCGGTCAATTAGTAGCAAACAAGTGTTTAAGAGGGTTAGAAATGAGCGTTCTTGTTTATGACCCATATATATCCAATAAAGATGAATATGAAAACATACAGTTTGTGGATGACATGGATGATATTTTAACTAATTCCGATTTTATTTCCTTACATCTTCCTTATACACCTGCATTACATCATTTTATTAATAGTAAGTCATTTAGTAAAATGAAAAATTCTGCATTTCTATTAAATTGTGCTAGAGGAGGTTTAGTAGATGAGTCTGCACTAGCCGATGCGTTAAATAGCGGACAGATTGCAGGTGCTGGTATCGATGTTTTTGAAGATGAACCACCATCCCAAGATTATCACTTATGGAATTTGGATAACATCATTGTAACACCACACATGGGTGCATCTACAAGAGAAGCTCTTACCCTAATGTCAGTTGGAGCAGCTGAAGAAATCATAAATGTTTTACAAGGTCAAAAGCCAAAAAATACTGTAAATTAGAGTAGTTTTTAAACAATAAGTATTTGAACATGTAATCTTTATTAAGTGCATGTTCAAACACTATTGTTTTAAAAGTGTATCCGCTTACAAAAATACATTTGTAATTAAGCTGAAAGGGGGAATGTATATCAAAAAAATTCGGAAAAATAGCAGTTTAATAGTGTGTTAAAAAATCTTAAAAAACCAATAAAGGAGAAATTGTTATTATGAAAATTAAATATTTATTAAGTGCAAGTTTATTTGCTTTATTGTTACTGCTAGCTGCTTGTGGTAGTAATAGTGAGGATGCAGATGCTTCTAGTAACACAGATTCACAAGATGAGAATGAGTCTTCAACTGAAGATTATCCAAGTGAGGATATAGACTTTTTAGTTGGATTCTCTGCAGGCGGTGGAACGGACACGGTTACAAGGACTGCTGCTCAAATTTTAAATGAAGAAGGTATTGTGGAACAAAATTTTGTAGTTGAAAATATGCCAGGTGCTGGTGGTGGCCTTGCTTTAAACGAGTTGAAAAAACGCAGTGATGATCCGCACGTACTTCTGTCAATGCCTGATGTAGGTGACCCTGTTTGGGAAGGGGAAATTGATGCAGATGTAACGGATTACACACTTGTCGCACAACTTGCTACAGACTCTATTATCGTTGTTGTAAATTCAAATAGTGATTATGAAACATTTGACGATATTGTTGAAGCAATTAAAGCAGATCCTGGTAGCCTCGACATTGGATTAGGTGCGGATGTTCATAGTGAGGAAGGACATATATGGTATCAAATTGCAGAGCAAAATGGTGCTGATTTTGAAGAGATGAATTTTATACCTCATGATGGTGGAGCAGAAATAACAAATTCTTTATTAGGCGAGCATATTGATGTGATGGCCGTTAACCCATCATCTATTGCAGGACATATTGAGTCTGGTGACTTGATCCCACTTGCAGTTGCAAGTCCAGAAAGAATAGAATACTATCCTGACGTTCCTACATTGATTGAAAGTGGAGTAGACCATATTTATGTTAGAGCAAGAGGTATATGGGCAGGTGGAGACATCTCTGATGATGTTGTTAAATTCTGGGAAGAAAAATTTGAAGAACTTGTAAATACAGAGACATGGCAAAAAGAATACTTGGAAAAAAATTTACTAGTAAATGATTATAAGAATAGCGAGGAATACGAGGCGTATATCATGGAAACGGCAGAAAAATTACTAGAATTCAAAGAAGCTGTTCAGTAAATAAGCAAAAGAAGGGAGTTATTATCTATTGAGGTCAGAAACGATATTTACAATATTCCTTTTAGTTATTAGTATCGTTGGCTTATTTACTTCTTTAAAACTGGATATTATTCATAGAGGTGGAGAAATGGGACCGGGTTTTTTACCCCTGGTCCTCTCTTCTCTGCTTATTGTTTTAATATTAGTTTATCTCTTTTCCAATCTAGCTAGATTCAAAAATAAGTCAAGTTCAAAAAAGCGTGAAAATAAAATTGTATATTACCCTCACATAATATTTATTTTTATGCTTATCATTAGTTTAGCTCTGATTCCATTGTTCGGTATGTTAGTAAGTTTAGGAATTTTTTCTTTTGTTATATTATTGATGATTGAAAAATTGACTTGGTACAAATCTTTAATTTTTAGCATTTTGCTCATTATAGGAATATACTTTATATTTGATTTTTTACTAGGTATGAAAATTCCAGGTAGCGAATTGCTATAAAATTTAAAATGGATGATAAGCGATTAGAAAGAGAGGTGTAATAATGGATCTTATTAACGGTTTCTTATCCATTATAGCCCCAGGACAATTAATGTGGATTCTATTTGGTGCTACTCTTGGAACGTTGGTTGGTGCATTACCCGGCATTGGATCTACTGCAGCTGTCGCAATACTACTACCGGTTACTTTTGGGATGAATCCTTTATCAGGATTGATATTTTTAATGGGAGTTTATCAAGGTTCAATGTTTGGAGGAAGAATATCCGCAATTCTTGTAAATGTTCCTGGTGATTCAGCATCAGTTGTATCATCATTTGAAGGTTACCCAATGAAAGTTAAAGGTCAAGCAGGCTATGCACTAACATTGAGTGCTGTATCTTCTTTTATTGGTGGTGTAATTGGTTTTATTGGAATTGTGTTGCTTAGTGGAGTATTGGTTCAGGTGGCATTAGAATTTGGTCCTCCAGAATATTTCTCATTAATGTTTTTTGCACTTATTGTTGCCGGAGGTTTTATGAAAGATGAATGGTATAAGCCATTAATTTCTATGTTGCTGGGATTATTAATTGCAACTGTTGGCCAGGATATATTTACTGGGCAACTGAGATTGACATTTGGCATACCAGAGCTAATGGATGGTGTTGGATTTATAGCCATCGTAATAGGACTTTTTGGTATTTCAGAAGTGCTGGTAAGATTGGACTCCTATCAGCAAGGAGTCAGCAAGTCTGATCAAGTGGAAACAAAAGTAGAAGGAATGTTTCATAATATTGGCGGAGTTGTAAAAAATACTGTTTCTATCGTAAGAGGTTCAATCATTGGTTTTATTATAGGCATTTTGCCAGGGGCAGGCGCTACAACTGCAACATTCGTATCTTATGGTGCAGAAAAGAAGCTTTCTAAAACCCCTGATAAGTTTGGAACTGGTGTCGAGCAAGGATTGAGCGGACCCGAAGCTTCGAACAATGCGGCAGAAGCAGGGACGTTTGTTCCGTTGTTTAGCTTAGGGATTCCCGGATCTGCAACAGGAGCAATATTGTTAGGTGCATTAATAATGTACGGGCTACAACCAGGTCCATTGCTATTTGAAAATTCAGGACCGATTGTATGGGGAGCGATTGCGAGTATACTAGTAGCTAATGTGATTTTGTTATTTTTAAACGTTGGTTTAATACCAATGTTTACATTCCTTATAAAAAAATCAGAAGTGTACTTAGTTCCGATTATTACTATTTTTAGTGTTGTCGGGATTTATATGTATTATAATAACTTGTTCTCCGTGGGAGTAATGATTATATTTGGGATATTCGGTTACTTAATGCGTAAATTTAACATTCCTGTTACTCCATTTATACTTGCACTTGTATTAGGCCCGCTTCTCGAAAAAAGTTTTAGACAATCTTTAATAAAATCCCATAATAGTCTGGATATATTTTTCACGAGACCTATTTCAGCAAGCTTAATTATTATAACCATACTTATTTTGGCATTCCCTCTATTAAAGATGATGAAAAATAAAATGTTCAATAAAAACATTTAAATTTATTATAAATTCGTATAGGGAAATATTAACATCACTAGTGTTGTAAAATGTCAAACTTGAAAATCCGATTGCCTTACTTATGTCGAAGTGTCACAGGCTTAATGAATGGTAACTATGTATAATTGATTAAATTATTTGCCATAAGAGGTTTAAAAAATACACCTCTTATGGCTTATTTAGTCTTGTTTCGAAACAATGAATGAAGAAGCATGGGAGGTAGCATAGTGACAGAACATAAACATATTGAATCAAAGATTCAATATTATGTAGATAAAAGTTTTTGGTTGGAGACATCTGGGGATGATCTCAGTCCTCGTCCAATGTTAGAAGAATCAAAAACTGTTGATATTGCAATTATGGGAGGAGGCTTTACTGGGTTATGGACAGCATATTATTTATTGCTTCAGAACCCATCACTAAATATTGCTATATTAGAAAAGGATATTATTGGGTTTGGTGCTTCGGGTAGGAATGGTGGGTGGTGCTATCCTCAATTTCCAATTAGTCCAGCTGTTTCTATAGAAAAATATGGGATCGAGGTTGCGCGAGAAATCCAAATTGAAATGTTTAATACTGTAAACGAAATTGGACGTGTTGCTAAGGAGGAAGCCATTGATATAGATTATAAAAATGGTGGTGGGTTACAGCTGGCATTAGGAGAAGAAGGTTTTCCTACTCTGGAAAGTGAAATGCAAGTATATAAAAACTTGGGCTTAGATAGTCATTTTAATATTTTAAATGAGTTTGATACAAACGAACGTGTAAAAGTTCAAGGGGCAAAAAGAAGTTTACTCACGAAAAATGCGGCAGTTCTAAATCCAGGGAAATTAGTACGTAAATTAGCTAAGGTCCTTGAAAAACGTGGTGTAAAAATATATGAACAAACAGAAGTAGTCGACTTTGAAAAAGGGAGTATAAATAACCCATCAAAATTAATTACAAAAGAAGGTAGTATTGTCTCTGCAAAAACAGCGTCTTTATTAGCAGGAGAAGCTTACATGAGTCAAATGGCGAAGTTTCGTAGAAAAGTCCTTCCAATGTATTCGTTGATCACTTTAACTGAACCTTTAACACCCGAACAATGGTCAACTATTGGTTGGGGAGGACGGGAATTAGTTGGGTCTACCCGCTACTCGTTTAATTACTTACAACGAACTGTTGACGGTAGAATTCTTTTTGGAGGACGTGGACAGCCGTATCGCTATGGATCTAGGATTAAAGATTCATTTGATAGACATGAACAAACCAATGACAATTTAAAGCGATTGGTTACTCAATGGTTTCCTTCGATTACGGGAATTAAATTTACACATTCATGGGGAGGACCTGTAGGGATTGTCCGTGATTTCACGCCAAATCTTCTGTTTGATAAAGAAACGCGGATTGCAAGTGCATGGGGCTTTGTTGGTCAAGGAGTATCTACAACAAACCTAGCTGGTAGATTATTAACTGACTTGATTATGGAAAAAAAGAGTAAACTTACGGAATTACCTATTGTTCAGCATAAATCAAGGAAGTGGGAAATGGAACCATTTCGATGGATAGGAGCACGATATGTTCAGGTTTCACTTGAACGAATAGATAAAAAAGCGGAAACGACAAACATACCACCGGGTGGAAATACAATAGCAGAGCGTTTAAATCGTCATTAGTTTTAGTCCAAGATACGTGGGATTTTTAGGTTTTTGACAAATAGAACAAAACACAGCTTCAATAACACCTGTGCAACGGGTAATTTGATTTAAATTTATAAGAGCATGTTACTTGAGCACTTTTGACTTGGTTTCGCAAACTGTTCATAAACTGTCAGAGGAAGAGAACCTCCGTCATTGGACAATTTTATCTGAAGATTGAAATCTAACTTGATTTGCGGTAAAGTATCCTTTATAAGAATCCTTTCTGTAGTTATTTTTGGTTAATTAACACTAGCAGGAATGGATTCTTTTTTCATTTATTTAGTAAAGCCCTGTTTACTTTTATCGCCAAAGTGACATGCTTTATATCTACTAAGGATAATTCAGGTATATAATGGAAAGAAGGATTTATTTTGGTATATATAATATATATTCTAATCAGCCTTTCTACTGCATTTATTGGAAGTTTAATTGGATTGGGTGGGGGAATTATATTAATTCCAACCCTATTAATAATAAATAACTATTTTGAAACATTCGCCTGGATATCGCCTCAAACAATTGTAGGAATTTCTCTAGTTACTATGGCCATTACAGCACTTTCCTCAACAATATCTTATTGGAAAAGTGGCAGGGTGGACTATAAAACGGGAATTATTTTTATATTAGGAAGTATTCCCGGTAGTCTTTTAGGCTCATGGTTGAATCAGTTTGTTGATACGGACAATTTTTCATTATACTTTGGATTTATTATGATAATTATATCATCGCTTTTGTTTATTAATCGAAGCAAACATGCTGGAAAAAAGGGAACTGCAATAAAAGATAGGAACAAAAGAACATTTCAAATCGGGGAAGAGATGTACCATTATACGGTATTCATTACACCGGCATTGCTTATATCATTTGGCATCGGCATGCTGTCTGGCATGTTTGGAATTGGTGGAGGGGCGATAATGGTTCCAGTTATGATCTTGTTATTCGGCTTTCCAGTGCATATTGCGGTAGCAACTTCCATGTTTATGATATTTTTTATTAGTATTGTCAGTTCCATTACACATATTGCTTTAGGCCATGTGCCGTGGGGGTATGTTTTTTTTTTCATTGTTGGTGCGTTTATTGGTGGTACACTTGGAGCGAGAGTGAACCAGTTACTAACAGGGAGTATATTAAAATGGATATTACGCATAGTACTGATCGGTGTAGGCTTGCGTTTAATTATTGATGGGATAATGTAAGGAGTATGAACATGCAAGAAAAAATATTCTTCTACTATACAAATGATCTTCATAGCAATTTTAACAACTGGTCGAGAGCAGCCGCTTATTTTAAAGAAAAAAGAGCTTTGCATGAGGCCGAACAAACCTCTAATTGGCTAGTTGATATTGGGGATCATGTTGATCGTGTACATCCGATTGCTGAAGCCTTTATGGGTAAAGCGAATGTGCAATTAATGAATAATCTTGGCTATGACATTGCAACACTCGGAAATAATGAAGGGATTACACTTTCACATCAGGATTTGTTTCATTTATACGACGAAGCCGACTTTCAGGTTGTATGTTCCAATTTGGAAAGTATGACAGATGACCAGCCTGAGTGGCTTGAAATGAATACAACATTAACGTCCAAAGGTGGCGTAACTATAGGAGTTATTGGTCTCACCGCACCATTTAACGCATTTTATCATTTGCTTGATTGGCACGTTTCTACCCCTTTTGATGCTATAAACAATGTGTTAAACCGAGTAACGAAAAAAGCGGATATTATTATTTTATTATCCCATTTAGGTATTAATGAAGATAGAGCAATTGCACGCAAATTTCCGGATATCGATGCTATTATCGGAGGTCATACTCATCATTTGTTACGAACAGAAGAAAAGGTTAATGAGACGATTATTACTGCCGCCGGAAAACATTGTGCTTTTGTCGGAGAGGTTATTTTAACGTGGGATCATACGCAAAACGAATTAGTTGAAAAAGAAGCGTATACGACCGATATTACTCATGTAGCAAAAGATTTACCAACAGAGCAACTGCTTATGGAATTAAAGGAACAAGCAGATGATCATTTGAGCAGTCCGATTGTTCATGTAGATGAGCCGATCGATATAAACTGGTTTAAACCCACTCCAATTATGGAACGATTGACACACACGTTGAAAAACTGGACAGATGCCGATATTGGAATGTTGAATGCTGGGTTATTGCTCGACTATTTCTCGGCAGGAACAGTGACATACAAAGATGTCCATCGAATATGTCCGCATCCAATTAACCCATGTGTTGTGAAACTGCAAGGCAATGAAATTTTAGAGGTAGTTAGAGCTTCGCTTACAAAAGATTTTATGGAGTTAAAATTAAAAGGCTTTGGATTTCGGGGAGAAGTGCTTGGACGGATGATCTTTTCGGGAATAGATGTAATAACCGATGTTCATCCCGACGGACAAGAGTTTGTAAAAGTAATAACGTATCAAGGGCAAGCGTTGGATCCTGAAAAAAAATATTCGGTTGCGACGGCAGATACCTTTACTTTTGGAAGGCTGTTGCCGGAGATTGCCAAATCGAAGTCAAAAAGATTTTTTTTGCCTGAATTTATTCGCGATTTATTATTGGTTACATTAAAGGAGTATTTTTCCGCTTAATACGTGTTCAAAGATATTTCCGTTTCGAAAATATGACTTAACTGTGTCAACTTAATCCTTCTTGCATACATATATAGTGGTCGTTATAAGGAGGTTTTCACATGATTACAGTTAGTCCTTTGGAAATTGAAGGAATGCATTTTACAGCTATACGGGTTGAGTTGCCTAAAACAAATTTACTTTCTATTTCCAATGATGTTGGCTACATTATGTGTGCTGCGTTAGATGTAGATATATTAAACAGCGCATTAAAGGATCGGCAAGTTGTTGCAGGTCGGGCAAAAGGTGTCCGGACCATCGAAGACTTATTGGAAGCTCCACTTGAAAAAGTAACTGATACTTCAAAAGAGTACGGATGGGAAGTTGGCATGACCGGTAGAGAAGCATTATTAAGAATTGCTTAGATGAAATGTCTTCCTAACTGGGAGGCATTTCATCCAGACTTTATAGAAAATGAACATATAAAATCATCAAGTTAGGAGTACTAACGTGAGATTAGTAAGTACGAGATCCGTTAAACCCGGAACTAAAATTGCTCAATCAATCTATAATGAAAACAATTTGCCGCTCATCCAAAAGGGAACTGCACTAACCGAAAAAATGATCCATCGACTATTAAAGCAACATATAACTTATGTGCACATCGAAGACGCCCTAACAGATGATATTTATGTAGAAGATGTGATTCCTGCAAAGACGCGCATAAAAGCGATGGGCATGTTGAAGGAAACCTTTGTCGGATTGAAAAAGGATGACATCTTTAACAACGCATACATACTGGAAACTAAAAGCCAAAATTTACTTGTTGTTATTGATGAACTAATGAAAGATATACGAAATTCCAATGAAACGATTTCCATGTTAACAAATATCTTTGCTACGGATGATTACATATTTCAGCATTCAATTAATGTCGCCATTTATTCGCTCGCAATTGGTTCACAAGTGAATCTCCCTGACGCGCAATTGGCAGAGCTCGGAGTTGGCGCTATATTGCATGATATCGGTAAGATTTTTATTGAGGAAGAAATTTTACAAAAAGCAGATAAGCTGACAGCGGACGAGTTTGCCATTATGAAAACCCACACGGAATTGGGGTACAATTTTTTGCGGAAACAAAACTCCATTTCCTCTGTTGCTGCTCATTGTGCATATCAGCACCATGAACGATTGGACGGGTCCGGTTATCCAAGAGGTATAAAAGGAGATGCTATTCATCCATTCGGGAAAATCATTGCGATTGCTGATGTGTTTGATGCGGTAACGAGTAACAGGGTGTATCGGTCTGCTATGCTTCCGCACGAAGGACTGGAAATTTTATATGCCGGTGCCATTCAGCAATTTGAGAAACAGTATGTGGAGGCATTTAAGCAGAGTGTGTCTGTCTATCCAAACGGATTAACCGTGAGGCTAAATGACGGTAGGACGGGAGTTGTCATTAGACAAAACAAAACGCTATGTGACCGACCTGTTATTCGAATTATAAAAGATGCAAGTGACCAATCCATTTCCCCTTATGAAGTGGATATGGCGTACAATGTACAAGTGCTTATTCACTCCTGCCAAGCTTAATAATTAACGATTCTAACCTCCTCGAAACAAGCATAAATTGTTGGTGAGGAGGTATTTTATGTTTAGACGGCGATTCGGCATGAAAAGAGGAAGAGCTGCTCCGCCTCCAGCCAGCGTTCTTTTTCTTATTACGATCGTTCTTTTTTTTGCTATCATACTATTTAGTCTTTGGTTAATTGATAAGCAGATAAAACCGCCATTAATGGACATAGCGGAAGAAAAAACAATTGAATTTGCAACGAGAACCATTAACTCCGCTGTAAAATCAACTGAAAATATGAACTTTGAAGATCTGGTTGAAGTGAATATGGATGAAAACGGAAATGTGGCTACGTTAGGTTGGAAATCTTCCGCCGTTAATCAAGCGTTACGAATAGCGACGGAACGTGCTGAGTACTTTTTATATAGCATGAATAAAGGCGAGCAGATTGATTTGGATGATCCAGAGTTGGATCCGGTAGAATTTGGTGACACGGTAGGAGATTTAGCGGCAAAAGATCCAACCGTTGTCGAAATACCAATTGGTCAAGCGACAGGTAATACCATTTTAGCAAACCTCGGGCCAAAAATACCCGTCCACTTTGAAATCGTCGGCAGTCTGGAATCAGATGTTGTACACGAGCTAAAAGAATTTGGCGTCAATGCCGCGTTATTCGAAATTTACATTCCTGTTACTGTCAATGTACAGGTCGTTATTCCTTTTTCGACGGAGGTAGCCAAAATAGACACAAGGGTGCTTATCGATTCAAGAGTAATTATGGGCGATGTACCGGAATTTTATAATCAAGGTGGAGATGGTGGTCCTTCCATATCTGTACCTGAAAAGCGATTTAACAAAGAGTAGAAAAACGAAAACACCCTAAGAATTACGATGGTAACTTTTCTAAAAAGTACCGTCGTAATTCTTGTGCTTGATCTGCAAGATGCTGTTATATCTATAATCGACTAGTTGTATGATGAGGGGGCATCATACAGTAGGAAAATCGAATAAATTCGTGACAGTTTTTAACTTGAAGATATTGTCAAGAGGTGATATGCTCAACGACACGTGTCTAATATTAATGGAAAAGAGGTGATGTAAAAAAATGTATATTATACGCTGATCTGCATGCATCTTTTGACTAAAGCAAGCAGTGTAAGTATAATAAACTTAAATATCAGATAATTTACAACATTCCTCAACCTGTTGATTGAGGGATAATATTTAAAGGAGGTTTATACATGGATAAACGTTCTCAATGGGGTACAAGAGCGGGGTTTATTATGGCTGCTATGGGATCTGCTGTAGGTCTGGGAAATATATGGCGCTTTCCTGCTACGGCATATGAAAATGGTGGTGGAGCATTCTTTATTCCCTACTTAATTGCATTATTTACTGCAGGTATTCCGATTCTGATTATGGAATTTACAATTGGGCATAAATATCGTGGATCAGCCCCACTATCATTCAAAAAAATAAATCCTAAAATGGAGTGGGTAGGATGGTGGGGAGTCATCGTTGCTTTTGTAATCTCCACATATTATTCCGTTATTATTGCATGGGCAATTTCGTACTCCATTTTCTCATTAAATTTAAGTTGGGGAACAGATACGGAAAGCTTTTTATTTAGTGATTATCTCAATTTGGCTGTTGATCCCGGCCAAACGGGCAGCTTAGTTCCCGGTGTACTTATTCCATTAATTATTGTTTGGATTGTCGTGTTAGGTATTTTGTATCAAGGCGTTAAAAAAGGGATAGAGATGGCAAACAGAATTATGATCCCAACTCTATTAGTTATTTTTCTTATTATTGTTATACGGGCAGTAACATTACCGGGGGCAGCGGAAGGTTTAAATGCATTTTTTCAACCTGATTTCAGTCAAATTTTATCTCCATCTGTATGGGTTGCTGCATATGGACAAATATTTTTCACTCTGTCAATTGCATTTGCTATTATGATTACGTATTCCAGTTATTTGCCAAAAAAATCGGATATTACAAACAACGCCTTCATTACTGGGCTTGGAAATTCAAGCTTTGAGTTGTTAGCCGGAATCGGTGTGTTTTCAATCCTTGGATTTATGGCAGTTCAACAAGGAGTTAGTGTTGATGAAGTTGTAGCTGGTGGTGTCGGTTTGGCGTTCGTTGTATTTCCAGCGATCATCAATGAATTTCCGGCATTTAATGAATTCTTTGGCTTTCTTTTCTTTGCCTCTCTCGTATTAGCCGGGCTGACTTCGTTAATGTCGATTATTGAAACATATATTGCAGGACTCGTTGACAAGTTTGGCATGTCCCGTTCACGAGCAGTTGCTGTAGGTGGTGGAATTGCCGCGATAACTTCTTTATTATTCGCTACACAAGGTGGTATGTTTTTCCTGGATGCAGCAGATTATTTCATCAACCAGTTTGGCGTTGCTTTTGTCGGTCTTGTTGAAGTTGTGTTACTCGCATGGTTCTTGCGTAAATTGAAAGATTTCCGTGCGCATGCCGACGAATTTTCCGATATCAAGCTTGGTTCGTGGTGGACGATAAGTTTAAGCATTATCACACCAATTGTATTGGGTTATATGTTGATTGGTTTGTTTAAGCTGAATTTGTTAAAAGAATTTACAGGTGAAGGTAATGAGACAGGAAATTATGAAGGTTACCCTGATATGTTCATAACGTTCGGTGGCTGGGCCGTTGCAGCAGCGGCATTGGTTATTGGATTGCTTCTAACAGCCACGAAATGGAAATCTCCAAATAACAAATAAGTATTAAAGGAGGAACAACTATGAGTGGTAGTGCTATTATCGTAATGATTATTGGAATGATATTATTATGGGGTGGATTTGCAGCAAGCATTATGAACGCTGTTAAAAAAGCGAAAGCAAATAAATAACAAAGAAAGGGGACCGGGAAATGATAGCGATCATCCGGTCTCTTTTTAAAAGGTAAGAATGTATAAAATTTTGTGCATAAATGTCTAGCTTAAGCGCCGAGCCCCTCGAGGTCTTAAGCAATAACTCTTCGTGGCAAAAACCGCCACTACGATTTCTTGCTTAAGCTTGTCGAGACTGACCAGGGCGCTTGCGCTTTTCTTAAAAGATAAGGAAGTATAAAATTTTGGCGCATAGCTGTCTAGCTCCAGCGCCCAGCCCCTCGAGGTCTTAAGCAATAACTCTTCGTGGCAAAATCGCCACTACGATTTCTTACTTAAGCTTGTCGGGGCTTAACAGGGCGCTTGCGCTTTTCTTAATTTGCTTGTTTCTCCATGCGCTCCCATTTTTTTAAATAAGGATACGGGTCAAAAGACCATTCTGTTTTCCCGTTATCTTTATACATCCCATAATGTAAATGTGGCGGGAACTTCCCTGAAGTCCCTGGCGGACCATAGCCACTTGAACCAACACTGCCCAATTGATCTCCGGGCTTAACAATTTGTCCGACATCAATGTCATCACTATAGCCGTTCAAATGCCCATAATAATGGTAAATATTGAATATATCCCGAATGCCAATTCTCCAACCGCCATATAAATTCCAACCCATCAATTCGATTACACCATATGTTGTCGATTTTACCGGTGTCCCGTAATTTGCAAATATATCTGTACCTTCATGTATTCTTAACCCTCCGAATCCACGTCGGTCCCCCCATGTATTCAGAAAGCTATAATTATGTTGAAGAGATACAGGAAATGCTCTGTCGGTTAAATGAATATCGTTGAATGTTTGAAATACCTTTGCTGTATTCGTAATGGTTTTTACAGAGAGATCCCGTTTATAATAGTTCCATAAAGCTATTTTGAAATCATCTACAGTTGGTCCAGTTTTGATTAAGTCATTTGACATTGTGTATAAAATGTCTTCCGGATTATCCCTCTTTGCCTTACCATCACCATTTCCATCTTTTCCGATACCGTTAAACATCTTAATAACTCTCGCATCACTTATCATGGAAGAATTACCGATTCCATACCATTTTTCCGGGGCTATTTGAATGGAGACAAGCTGGTCATCCGGTAAATCTTTATTAACCTGTCTTTCATATTGATCAATCGCAGCAATATAATACCAAGGCACAAGTGTTACTGCTTCTGTCTTTTTATAAAGGGCCATACGTTTATCATAAATTTCTGTATCTTCTTCGGCAAAAACAGCTTGTGATAAGATCAAAGAAATTGAAATTATCAAAACAGAAATATAGGCTAATTTATTAAACAATATTCTTTCACTCCCAGGCGTAACATTCGAATTGTTTTTTTAAAAAGGTCAGAAAGTATAAAAAATTTGCGCATAGCTGTCTAGCTTAAGCGCCCAGCCCCTCGAGGTCTTAAGCAATAATTCTTCGTGACAAAAACCGTCACTACGAATTCTTGCTTAAGCTTGTCGGGGCTGAACAGGGCGCTTGCGCTTTTCTTAAAAATCATTTAATTTTAATAAGGAGGACTAACATCATAGGGAGAAGTTAGAAGAATGAGTTAGTCCGATTAATTATTAATCTGTTTTCCTTTCTTGACCTTGAGGTGTTTTTTTCATTTCCTTGATAATGGCGTTTACCGTGTTTTCGTAATTTTTATTTTCTGTTGTTGAATTTTTCAAACTGTGAATATCATTCATTAACACATCATTATCAGAAACATATATCTCGTAATAGGCGGGTACGATTGACATGGCTGATTTCCTGGCGATATCGGATGTGTATTCCGTAACCTGGTCATCATTTGTTTGATAAGCAATTAGTACTTGTTCGTCGGTTACGAGTGTGGCTACTTCTGCAAAGTCATCATTTCTTAAAATGATACGAGCAATAATGTCAGCCATTTTATCACGGTCCATTGTGACAGCCCGATTTCGTTCATTATCTTCCTTGATTTCATCTTGCGTATATCGCACATAACCAAGTTTGTTAATTTGATTATCAGTGTTTGTAGATTTTTCTAGAGTAGGATCAAGCTGATCCAACTTGTTACCGTCTTCTGTAGCGTCGTTATTTTCGGAACACCCGATCATGAATAGAGATAACCCGCCAATCAGGAGAAAGGTCAGTGACATTTTTTTTACCATTTTAATTTTCCCTCCTTTATTTTTTCATCTTTGTTAGTTTGTGATTATATTTTCGATTCATACAGATAAATATTTCTGGTTGTATAAGGATGAAGTATGGTAAACTATAGGCAGTTTAGTGGGGTGAGATAGATGGTTGAAATAAATGGAAAAAAATATAAAGTAATGGAAGATATAAAAAGTGCTTTACAGGAAGATGTTTTAAAAGAAAGGTACTCAGATGTTTTAAAAAAATATGATTTTATCGTCGGAGATTGGGGTTATAATCAATTAAGATTAAAAGGATTTTATGATGACGAAAACACAAAAGCGACATTTGATTCAAAAATAAGTACGTTGGATGATTATTTATATGAGTACTGCAATTTTGGTTGTGCTTATTTTGTATTGCAAAAAGTGGATTAAAAACAAACCGCCTGGAAGTTGAGCGGTTTGTTTTCATTTAACATAACTATTCTTCGTCATGGATCGGATGGGATCCTGGCGTTTGTCTTGGCAGATCATCATGCCGGTCTTTATCAGGGTAAACGAAAGCACTTTGCCGGCGTTGTCCTTTCTGCCATGGGGTTGATTTACTGAATACAGCTTCATCAGCATTAATTGGTGAACCAAAGGAACCCTCAGGAAATTCTTCAGGAATTAAATATTCGTTTTCGTCCACATTGGAAATGTTGGAATACCGATCTTCCTTTTCCTTTCTAAATTCAAGATCCTTTTCACTCATTTAACTCATTCCTTTCTCCTTATAGCTTTTGCCAAGTGGAGAGGAAGTATAAATCCAATAAGTGGAAATTAATCAAATTGCGTGCTGCGAACATAGCCCCTGAATTCATCTTCCAATATTTTTCCGAGTTGAAATATCGCTTGTTCGTTACCATTTATACTCATAACCTGTACGCTAATCGGCATGTTTTCCTCATTTACTCCAACGGGTACAGTGAGTGATGGCAAACCCCAAACATTTGCGTAGGCGATATATGGCATGAATTTTATATATGTTTTTCTAATGGAAAATATTTCCTTGAATGTAGAACTATGACTTGAAGCGGCAGTATGATACACAGGGAAAATGAGCAAACGATTTTTCAAGTAAGCGTTCAAAATTTCATCTCCACGTTCGAGAACAGACTGAATTTCAGCTAATCTTTTGAAGGATGGCTTAAATAAATTCGCGCCGATTAATGCCCAAGATAAATAAGGATGCATGTTTGTATTATTTGCCCACTTTTCTTTCATATAAGAAGTGATTACGCTGGATCCATTGTTGTTGAGTGCAAGTTTTTTAATTTCCGCCGCACCATTAATAGACATAAGTTCCTGCCATATTTTTGCGCTGTCTTCAAAAAAAGGCGGTAAAATACGTTTCACATCATATGAGCTACTTAACTTAGTGCTTATTTTTTCGATGATATCCTTTGTTGAATTGGATAATGGGTAATTGTCATTCGTAGGATATATGTCTATTTTCATATCATTTAACGATTTTATCGAAACCGGTTCATATGCCATAATGTTATGGAAAAGCTCCATATCTCGCACGGATTTTCCCATTGGTCCCATCCCGAGCATCCTAATTTGTAGCGGATGTGAATTTGTAGGGAAGTGTCCATTTAATGATACTTTATCTGTCCCCGGTTTAAATCCAACGACCCCGTTAAAATGGGCAGGAAAACGGATGGAACCGCCAATATCAGATCCAATTCCTGCGGCAGCACCCCCGGCTCCAAGTAACGCGCCTTCACCTCCACTGGAACCACCAGCAGTTCGTGTTACATCCCAGGCGTTATTTGTTCGACCGTATAATTTATTATCTGTTTCTTGTGAAAAACATAAAGTTGGGGTATTTGACTTCCCTAAAATAATGGCTCCCGCATTTTTTAGTTTGGTAACAACATCTGCATCAGTGGAAGAGATTATATCCTGCCGATGAATTAAACCTCCAGTTGTTTTCATTTTTTTGACATGAAAAGATTCTTTTACGCTAATTGGTACACCATAAAGCGGTTTGTTTTTTTGGTCGTCATTTATGTTCTTGTCCACTTGTTCGGCTTCCTGTAATGCAAAAGTAAAACGGTCTTCAACCATCGCATTTAAGTGTGGATTCACTTTCTTCATATGGGTGATATAAGCTGTGACAGCGTCTGAACTTGTAACAGATTGCATTTTTATTGCTGCAGCGATTGATGTAGCATCCATATCCAATATGGTATTTTTATTCACCATTTACCCACCCTTTCTCGAATTATTCTGAAATAATGCTTCTATTTCAGTATACCATGTCAGCCTTAGAGCATGTACATATAAGAATAAACTATAATAGTGAATTTAACTTAACTCAAGTTGCTTGAACTGTATAATATTCAGTCAAAACCTGAAATGTGGTATGATAGAGATGAAAAAAGGTTGAGGTGATTGGAATGTATTTTGTAGATCGCAGTAAAATTGAAAAAACGTTGGAATATGTGGATACGATACTTCATATCTACCCACAGCAAGCAGTTCATACGTTTGTTGAAAAACTAAGTTTGGAACGGGCTGTGCATTTATTGATTGAATCCATCCTTGATGTTGGAAATATGATGATTGATGGGTTTATTATGCGCGATCCGGGAAGCTATAACGATATTATAGATATTTTGATTGACGAAAAAGTCTTACCGGAAGCAGATGAACAAGTGTATAAACAATTAATTCAGTTACGTTCGTCCATTGTTAAAGATTATTTGAACATTGATCATTCCGACCTGGAAAGCTATTTAGCAGCTAACAGAAAACAGTTAAAGACATTCAGTTCACATGTCCGTGTATATTTGGACAATGAATTTGGTGTCGCCAATGCTTTTTCAAATGAACGATAAAAGGTGCGATTGCAATGAAAACACGTACGCCGGTTAAACAAAAGTTATTATTTGTATTGAAAAAAGATACAGCGTGTACAATAAAAACAATAATGGAGCATTTTTCTGTAACGGAAGTTGCTGTAAGACGACATCTTCATGAGCTTATCAACCAAGGTTTTGTAAAAGAAAATATTCATAAGCAGGATATCGGTCGTCCTTATCATACGTATGAACTTACTGGAAAAGGGCATCGTACATTTCCAAATCAATATGAGCAACTTCCAGTCGAACTATTAAAAGATTTGGAAGGATTGCAAGGTCCTGAAGCTGTAGAAGAATTATTGGATAAACGTATGGAAAGGGAAGAAGAGTATTATCAATCTCAATTGTCAACAGGTGATTTTGACCAAAAAATAGAGGAGATTGCCCAACTACAAAATGAAAAAGGGTATATGATCGAATATGAAAAAAACGCTGATGGAGATTATATTATCAAAAATTATAACTGCCCGATTATGAATTTAGCCCATTCATACAACCATGTGTGCGGTAATGAAAAGAAAGTATTTGCAAAACTATTCAAAAATAGTGAAGTTATTTCTGAACAAAATATTACAGCAGGTGACCATTGTTGCAAATGGATTATTACAAAACCGATTGAATAAATGAAAAGATGATAGGAGAATGTCATCTTTTTTTCTATGATTAGGACCCTCTATGGACAGAAAAGTATATGACAGTTCGAACTTTATGAAAATAATCGGGTAAGAAAAGAGGTATTTGTTAATTGAAAAACTACAAAGGGTATTTAATTGATCTGGATGGAACGATGTATCGTGGGAATGAGCGAATCGAAGCTGCAGCAGAATTTATCGAGCATTTAAATACAAATAATATTCCATATTTATTTGTTACGAATAACTCTGCGTATACACGGTCATTTATTTCCGATAAATTAAATAAAATGAAGATTCCCTCTAGTCCAGCACACGTATTTACTTCCAGCAATGCAACGGCTAGTTTTATTAAACAGCGGAAAGAAAAAGCCCGATGTTTTGTTATTGGTGAGGAAGGATTAGTACGTGCACTACAGGATGAAAATTTAACAGTAGTAGAAGAGGATTGTGATTTTGTAGTAACTGGAATTGACCGCTATATTACATATGAAAAACTGGCTAAAGCATGCATCGAGATACGGAATGGGGCAAAATTTATATCTACAAACAGTGATACTGCAATTCCGACTGAGCGCGGTTTGCTGCCGGGAAATGGAGCACTAACTTCTGTAATTACTGTAAGTACTGGAGTTCAGCCAACTTTTATAGGAAAACCAGAATCCATTATTATGGAAGAGGCGGTATTGCAATTAAAAATGAAGAAAGAAGATATCATTATGGTTGGAGATAATTATTATACCGATATACAGGCGGGAATTCGCGCCGGTATCGATACATTAATGGTTTTTACCGGGGTTACGCAATATGAAGAATTGGAACAAATTGTACAAAAACCAACCTATTATGTAAGAAATCTGGCAGATTGGTTTGAGAACTGACATGCATATAAAAAAGAAGTCAAAAGCAATTGGTATACCTGCTTGACTTCTTTTTTATTTGAACCACATTAGTCATCCAGATTCGTATCGTTTGTAGCGGCATGTGCAAGTCTGCTTGATGCTGCTGCAGCAATAGCGCCGACAATATCATCGAGAAATGTATGCACTTCACCTGTCGATTTATCGTTTAGTTTTTTAAGTATTCCTGGCTTTTGTTTGTCGATAAATCCATAATTTGTAAACCCAATGGAACCATATACATTGACGATGGAAAAAGCAACAACTTCGTCAATCCCATACAAACTTTCGTCTCGTTCGACAATTTTTTGTAAAGGTTGTTCCAATTGTTTACGTTCAGCAAGAACATCAAGTTGAATCCCTGTTAAAATGGCATGCTGAACTTCTCTTTTGGCCAGCACACGGTTGACATTGTATAGACAATTATCCATCTTTAAATCCTCGATATACTTTGATTGTAAATAAAAAACTAGTTCAGCAATATCCTTTAGTAAAACGCCACGTTCTTTTAGCCAAGTTCTAGCTTTTATTTCCAATTCATCATGTTTTGTTACTTCATCCATTTTAATCACCAATACTTTCTATTTTTATATTAAATGTTATTATAAAAAACTCGCACTTAAACTGTCTTTGGCGAGTTTTCCTATTATCTTTCTGCTGATGTTAAAGAAGAAAAACGCAAGAGTACCCTTTCTGTTACATAGACTATACAAAGTGCGGAAAGGAGACGGATCATGAAGAGAATGCTGCAATCAAGTTATGGTGTTGACGCAGTGAGAGAAATAAAGGTAAATGGCAAAGAAGGTTTTTCTGACGGTGTATATCATTATTTTACCATTTTAATGACAAACAAGGAAATAATACATATGGAGCAGGCAACACTCGCTCATTTTTTGCTGGAAATGGGGTATGAACAAACCGCTTGCCCAATTCAAAATAATTATGGGGAATGGATAACCCGTCATAACGACCATCATTATATTGTTTATCGTGTTTTAGCACTGCAAACAACTTCAGTACTGAATCATGGACAGGAATTGGCGATGTTTCACGATAGAAATACTGCTTACCGATTTCAACCACAAGCAATATCCAGCTACGGACAATGGAAATCATTATGGATTCAAAAATTGGACGCATTTGAGCATACAATTAAAGAGGAAGCTGTTCAATATTCCACTTCTTTTTATCGTAAATTAATGAATATAATGCCATACATCATTGGATTAAGTGAAAATGCCATTCAGTACATGCAGGAAAGTGAAGCAGAGATGAGACATGATGAGAGTGATCAGGGCACAATTGTCTTTTACCGGTATAATTATAATTTAACCAAAGAAATCATTTGGGCGGATGATTTAGTATATGACCATCCTGCACGCGATTTAGCGGAACAAATTCGAGCATATTTTCTGCAAACAGATCTTGATGTTCGTTATGTTCAGGAATTCATACGCGATTATACAGCAGTCCGGCCACTAACTATTTTTACTATACGCCTATTGTATGCACGCTTAATTTTTCCGATCCATCTATTTGATATGATGGAAAGGGAAATAAGTAAAGATGAAGATGTAGTATCGGCTGATTCGTTCATACAAATGTTGCAGCAACAAAAAAATTACGAAGATAAACTACGACAATTCCACGAGATCATAGAAGTTGATATTCACCGATTACAAATTCCTGTGTTACAATGGCTGTAAATGGCAATTGGAGTGATAATGTTGCAAAAATCGGTCATTTATATTACACGAAAAATACCGCGAACCCTAGTAGAACCTTATGAAGATACGTATGAGTTCAGGATGTGGGATAAAGCAGATGAGCCTGTACCGAGAGATGTTTTGGTGACTGAAGCAAAAAACGCTGACGGATTATTATGTTTACTTTCTGAAAAGATTGATGCTGATTTTCTTGATCAGGTTCCCAATTTAAAAATAGTCGCTAATATGGCTGTAGGTTTTGATAATATTGATGTCAACGAAGCAAAGAAACGAGGAATCGTTGTCACAAATACACCTGACGTTTTAACGGAGACGACAGCTGATTTAACATTTGCTTTATTAATGGCCACTGCTCGAAGAATAACGGAGGCTAGTGATTACATAAAACAAGATCAATGGAATCATTGGTCGCCATTTATGCTTGCAGGCTCCGATATTCATCATAAGACGATTGGCATTGTCGGTATGGGAAGAATTGGAGAGGCTGTTGCAAGAAGAGCAAAAGGCTTTGGCATGAAAGTCAAATATTATAACCGGTCAAGAAAACCAAATGCTGAACAAGAACTAGACGCCACGTATCTAGCTTTTGATGAATTGTTAGAGACCGCTGATTTTGTTGTTTCACTTGTCCCGCTTACGGCTGAATCAAAACAGATATTTAATAAAGAGGCGTTTGAAAAAATGAAGCGTTCGGCTATATTTATTAATGCGTCCCGTGGCGGAGTTGTAGATGAGGCGGCATTAATACAGGCGTTGGAAAACAAAGAGATTACTGCTGCAGGATTGGATGTATTTGAAAAAGAACCAATCTCTGCTGATCACCCTCTTATGAAGCTGGAAAACGCTGTTTGCTTGCCACATATAGGTTCAGCGAGTACGGCAACGAGGGAAGATATGATTTCACTTTGTTTTAAAAATATTGCAGCGGTATTAACTGGGGATGAACCGCTTACGCCTGTTAATTAAGATATATTCCAAATTTTATCTAACGCCGTATTGAAATCTTATGCGACGAAAAGTTTATAAAAAATATGCAGACAGAAAAGTGACTCTTTCTGTCTGCATGATTGTTTTAAAAGACTTGTTCAATTTCCTTTACACCAGGAACTTCTGTCGTCAATGCACGTTCAATACCTGCTTTTAATGTAATTGCTGAACTTGGGCAGTTCCCGCAAGCACCCATAAGTCTGAGCAGTACTACTCCATCTTCATCAACATCTATAAGTTCAACATCGCCACCATCACGTAATAAAAAAGGTCTTAATTTATTGAGTACTTCTTGCACTTGATCCTTCATTATATATCCACTCCTTTTCTTTTCAGCATGGTTTATATGAATTTAATTGAAAATAATTATCACTGTATCTTTTTCTATTTTATAATGATTACTGGATTTTGTAAAATAATAATTACTATTTGTTTGTGTGACATTGCTCACGGTGAAACAAAATAGGTTGCTCTTCGAATCATAACGCTAGTGAAGCGGAAAAGCAAATAACGATAAGATGAAAATCATTCAGCCCAAAGCTTTGGATAATTAAAATGGTTGTAACGAAAGAAAACTGTTTGTATACTTGTAAGTAATTAGATAAATTTAGAAACTTAAAGGAGGAGCATAAGTGTCAATTTCAATATCAATTACCGATGATGCTCGTCACCAAATAGAAGAAATGATGGAAGATGAACCGAAACATACGCGGCTCCGCTTTGGAATAAAGGGTGGAGGATGCAGCGGACTTTCTTATTCATTAGGTTTTGAATATGATGTTAATGAGGAATTGGATATAATTGATGAGATAAACGGGGTACCAGTTGTTATGTTTAAACAAGATATGCCTATAGTTGAAAATACCGTTATCGACTTTAAACAAAATATGATGGGCGGGGGTTTCAGCATAAATAACCCGAATGCGATCGTATCGTGCGGTTGTGGATCATCATTCAGAGCAAAAGATACAGAAGGTACACCGGAAAAATGTTAATACAAATACAAAGACCAGAACGCTACTAGACGTGTTCTGGTTTTTTATTTATAAGGATTTATAAAGTCTAGCATTTCCTAATTACGCCTTGAATATCCCATCTTCCCACCTTGAAACAACACTTATACCAAGCTTCAGTTTGATAAAGAACAGTAAAATCGAAAAAGAAATCGCGATGCGACTCGTTCACAATTGCGATAAAAGGATAAGTTTCGCGGAAAAATTTTAAAGTTTTGGTAGTGTCAATCGCCATTGTTGAGCATAAGGGTTACTACAGCGCGCAAATAATTAAATATTAAAACAAATCGCACGGTATTTTACAACAAAACATATCGTGTGATTTTTTATTGTCCATCAAAGCTTATTTGCTTTATTATATAAAATTCACATATCAAATGTTCAGTCTATCCTTGCAGGAGGAAATATGTAATGTATTGTGTTTACCAAAACATTTTGTAGATAAGTGAACTTAAACTTAAGCGCAGGATTATGATGGAGCATGCATAATCCTTTATTCCGCAATCGGGCAATTTAATGGAATAATCTAAAGTTATATGCAACGTTTATAAGCCATCTTAAATAAGGTGGCTATTTTCGCGTCAAAATGTAGCTTATATATTAAATTATGCAACATATAAATTGACTTATGTAATTTATATGTTACAATATTACTGAAAGGAGGTGTTTGAGACATTGAAAAATAATTTAAAGGTCGCTCGTGTACAAGTCGACTTAACCCAGCAACAATTAGCTGAAAAAGTAGGTGTTACTCGTCAAACAATTAGTTTGATTGAAAAGGGGAAATATAACCCGACTTTAAGGCTTTGTTTGAATATTTGTTATGCAGTGAATAAAACGCTGGATGAAATCTTTTGGTTAAACAAGGAGGGGCAAGATAAATGAAATTGCAAAGAATTAGTGACGAACGTCTAGCAATAAAAAATTTAAAAAACATACGTATTGCCTATGCTCTTCAAACACTTGGGATGCTGGCTATATTAGGATATAACCTTATTACTAATGGGATAGATGGGATTAAAGAAAGTCCGTTGTGGATTGTATTTATAGCTTCAACAGTTATATTAGCGTTTTTGTCATTGACCACCGATGAACGACTTATATCAAAAAATCTTCAAAAGATACGGATAGCATATGCTGTTCAAATAATTGGCATCGTGGGTATATTGGGATTTGATTTTATTGCTGATGGTATGAATGGAGTGAAGCAAAATCCATTGTGGATTGTATTTATATTATCCACGGTTGTGTTGGCATTCTTATCAATGAACACGAGTGTAGATTACGAAGATGATAAAGTTTCTGCAAAAAAAGGTTTAACATTTTCAACCATAGCTGTTACGTTAATCAGTATCGTCATAGGCGCACTCACCTCGTTTAGTGATGGATTTAATGCAATTAACGGTGTACTGATAGGATTAATCTTTTTGGTATGTGGTTTAATTCCATTCATTTTTCTTTTTGCTGTAAGAAATAGGCAAGGGAAGGAGTCATAAAATAATGTATTTGCCGCAATCGGGCGCGCGCGACAAGTTCCACTATAAACGCTTTATAGCGTGAAAAGTTGAGGATTTTTAATTCTAACTTTACAATCGAGGATGGGAATGACGGAACCATGTTTCCTAAAACCATCCCGTCAATACTCCTGCGTGCGTCGTGACTGACAGGTCACGGGGTATGAAGTACAGGTACATTCGGCAGAACGAAGGCTAAAGCCACTCCTTTGTAGAAGGTATGCCAACGAATATGCCGCACGGCTGAAAAACTGGGTATGGTGAGAATGGCTTCAAAGATATAGAGCTGACGAATAACCGAATATACAGGTCTAAAGATTGAACATAGGGAAACTTATGTGTCATCCTACGATGACGTGAGTGGTGTGCAGTAAAAATGCGCCCTATGAAACACGCTATACCGGACAAAGGCGGTATCCAGCTCACAGGCTTCCAGGGGACACCTAAGTTCAGTACGGATAGCTAGGTTGTAAGGGACTTAGAAAGCAAGGAACGTTGAGACAAGGACTGTCATCCAAAACGTTTACCATAAGGCTTATGCCAAAAGGTATTCATCCTTGTGAGGGTAGGGGCATGACTGATGAATTTCCTGTGATGGGAATGGAGGAACAGCCCCAAGTCTAATGAAATGAAAAGTTATTTTCCACACGTGCATTGCACCGGCCGGGTAGGAACTTGGGAACATCATTCCAATAGGAGGGGTGCCACAGTGCAAGCTTTGCGATATTGGGATTACTACGATATGACGGAAACGTTTACGGATTTGTATGATAAAAGCGCGAAGCAACAAGTTTTTTCACATCTTTACGATATTATCACATCCAGAGAAAATATCTTGCTCGCCTATCGTACTATCAAATCCAATAAAGGGTCTAAGACACCCGGAACGGATAGAAGAACGATAAACGATATGAAAAAATGGTCTGAAGAAAAACTATTGATGGAAATCCGAAATCAGCTTAAAAACTATTGTCCGAAAAAGGTTAGACGAAAATGGATTGAAAAAGATAATGGCAAGTGGAGACCCCTTGGCATCCCTTGTATGTTGGATAGAATTATTCAACAATGTTTTAAACAAGTACTTGAACCAATTGCGGAAGCCCAGTTTTATAACCATAGTTATGGTTTTAGACCACTACGGTCGGCGCATCATGCCATGGCAAGAATTCAATTTTTAATCAATCAAGCCCTATTTCACTTTGTGGTCGATATTGATATAAAGGGTTTCTTTGAATTGCGCGTACTGGCATTAAAACGAATAAAAATCGGAAAATTAAAGAAGAGGCAAAGAAACTAATTCGAAGAATTAGAAATTCACCCTCGGCTATGAATGCGTTGCTTTTCAATAATTTTGTCTTAGGAATTCATCAATATTTCAAAAGGGCTACCAAGGTTAATCTTGAGTTTTCACGTCTTGCCTATGACTTAGGTGCGTTCATCTACAATCGTCTTGGACTAGTAGGTAAATATGGTCTTCCAGCTAATCCGCCACCAGCTTCTTCGTATCCTGCATAAAGGGATACACAAATTAATTCATGCCACTAATAAAAAGATGATTGATAGACTTATACAAGTGTTTCAGCTTACTGGAGACATGATAAATAAAATCAATCGTTTCCGAAGGAAATGTGAGCTTGAAACGATTTAAAAAGCCCAAACATGAAGTAACGAGGAACTTATAATTTAGTATATTTTATTAGATGGAACGCGGAGTGCGGGAAAACCTGCACGCTCCGTGTGGAGCAGGGGAAAAGCTGGAGATAACTTCAAATGCTTACCTATTGCAAACAATTATGCAATACAAAACAGCTTTAAAATTAGAAATTAGGATGTGTACATTCCTATCATTCGTGGTATAATATATGTAGAATGTTCATAAAGTAATAAAGACCGCCCATGCTGAAACATGGAACGGTCACGATAGACTGAACCCCAACAAGAGGGGAACGGTAGCTAAGGAAAATAACCTCTCACGTACCTGCTAAAGCGCATGAGAGGTTATTTTTTATGGTTTTTATCAGAAACGATAAACGCCACTAACATCCCAAAGGATATCATGAGCGTTAGCGCACTAACAATGTCCATAGGCAATCACCTCCCTCCCAGGAAGTATCCTAACGATACGAATGGAAGATCTACAGTGCCGCCAAACCCCTCATACGAAGCCAGTCTACTGTAATCATTGTATCATAAATAAACTGTATAAAGGCGGGCTTATACAAATTAATGCATCTTTATTAATTGTGCGGAATTCTTTAATAAAGATTAACAACCACCTTGCATACATCGGTCATTTAATGGAAGATGCTTTTGTGATTAAGGAGGGACTAAAAATGGCGGGAATTATCTTTTCATTATTAATAATTCTTGTAGTTATATTGATAATCTATAAGTTTTTTTCTGGAAAAGGTTCATCTGACAATAGTTATATACCATATGACCATATTACTGGGCAAAGTAGTTTAAAGTTTAAGGAGGGCGACAAACAAGAGGACGATTAGGATTCCAACGACTTTCAATTGGGGTGATTTTATTGGCTACCTTTATTTGTCTAATTTATGGTTTACGTCGGTTGTTGAACTTAAAAAGTTCAACTCCAGAGAAGTGAATTGTGAGATATTACACTTAAACAAACCGGCGCTTAAAAAAATAAAGGTGGGATGAAATATGTTTGATGCTGGTTGGCTTAACATCGGCAGTTTAGTACTTGGATTAGTAGCTTGGATAATTCCTATTGTTAGTATTTTGGGAGATAAAAAACAGAAGAATAAGAAGTGGATTGCTCTTGCCATTATCATCAGTTTCAGCGCTTGCGCTATCGCAATATGTTTCCAATTTTTTTATAACCTTTACTTGGTAAACATTGAAGACTGGTCTGCTCTGGGGGATACAATGCGCGGTGTAGCTGTTGCTTCAACGGTACTTGTCATTATAACCATTTTATTAAATGCACTTACGTTGTTTTTATATCGGAATAGGAGCGCATTATAAAACAATCAGGTGCAAGAGTGCGCCTGCTGTCTTAGACTATTTTTCTGGGTTGGTTAAATAGTAATAGGGGGTGCTATTCATTCAAAAATGTCAAAACTGTAATGCGCAATTTAGCTGGAGCAAAATCTATAAATCGTTTTTGTGGACTTATAAACCTATTAAATGTAGCGAATGTGGCACGATACATAAGATAACAATTCCCGGCAGGATTATTTTCGTCTCTTTGACTATTGTACCAATGCTAATCTTTGCCAATTTCCTTTCACCTTTTAGTAATCTTATTGCAACACTTACAATAGGAATACTAATTTTAATTATTGGTTCTTTGTTGACTCCATTTTTTGTAACTTATAAAAAATCGTTTTGAAATAATGTACTTCTATTAACGAGCACAAGAATGGAATAGGAATTGCGTCCACTTTTGCTTTCTACGGCTAGTTAGTGAAAATTTTACGTACGGTGTGGAATGGGGAAAAACTGGCGACAACTTCAAAGGCTTACCTATCATTATAATAAAAATTAAATTGGAATCGGACCAAATTATTCAAATTATTGAATAGGAGCTTCAGGTTAAATTTATAAAATAAAATATCTTTTTACTGTTATTATGAAGATGACAGTGTTATAGTTTTATTAACCGATGGTCAATAGAAGGAGTTAGAAAATGTGTCCCCGTAAAACAACCTCTCAAGAGCTGACAAGAGAAAGGATCTTAGAGAAATCACGAACCCAATTTGTTGAAAAGGGTTTTCAGCAAATTTCCATGCGCAGCATTGCAAAGGAACTGGGCTGTAGTCATGGAGCAATATATTACCATTTTAAAAATAAAGCAGAACTGTTTTATGCAATTGTAGAAGAAGATTTTTCTAAACTAAATAATCGATTAGAAGAAACCATTCAAGGACCTGAAAATGATTCTACAAAACTTTATAATATACTTATTAACTTTATTGAATTTGGGTTAAACAATCAAAGTCAGTATGAAATCATGTTTATGGTAAGAAATACAGAAGTAGACAGTCTCTCCCAAGTAGCAGCCAATCACAGTTATCGAATTTTTGCTCAAACAATACAATCTTTGTCAAAGAAAAAATTGGAGATTATTAACGTTTGGTCCGCATTTTTAGCATTGCATGGCTTTGTTTCTCATTATCGTGGATATGTTGATAATTTTGACGAAGCGAGGTTAGCAGCCGAATCACACGTGAATTTTATAATTAAAGGATTAAATGAATAGCGCAACTCCAAATTAGAACAGATTTAGAGCTTGCATATTTTTTTAATTATAATTGACCAGTGGTCAAACATGAAGGAGAAGATGTTAGTAATGAAGAAAGCATTGGTATTAGGTGCAACAGGTGGAATAGGTTATGCATTGGTTCGTGAGTTGGTTGAACGAGGTGTGGAAGTAGTTGCCTTTTCAAGGGGTAAGGAAAAGTTGTATGCTCTCTATCAGAATGAATCAAAGGTATACATTTTTTCAGGAGATGCATTAGTGGAAAAGGATGTACTTGAGGCAGCCGATGGTGTAGATGTAATCTTTCATGCAGTTAGTTTTCCTTATCAGGAGTGGAAGGATAAGCACCCTTTATGCATAGAGATAATAGTCCGAGCTGCCGAAATACAACGAACAAAAATTGCGCTTGTTGATAATATTTATGCTTATGGAAAGCAATCCAAAATAGAAGTAACTGAAGATACAAAGAAGGAGCCACATACAAAAAAGGGAAAGATCCGTCTCGCAATGGAAAATAAATTAAAGAGAAGTAATGTCCCTTGGTTGATTGTGCATATGCCAGATCTATACGGTCCAAATGCAGAAAATACACTACTTCATGAAACACTAAAAAACGTGGTTCTAAATAAATCTGCAAATTTCGTTGGTAACATCAGGGTGGCTCGAGAGTTTATTTTTACATTGGATGGCGCAAAGGCGATGGTAAAATTAGCTTCACTAGAGGATACTTATAATCAAAATTGGAATATTCCATCTGCACATCCAATAACAGGTCAAGAAATTATTGAGATATTACGTAATGAATTAGGATATAAAAAATCAATCAGTTCTGTATCAAAAACAATGATTCGATTTATTGGAATTTTCCAACCGTTCATGAGAGAGATGGTAGAGATGATGTACTTGACAGAGGACCCTGTAATTTTGAGTGGTAAGAAGTACGAAGCGAAAATAGGACCTGTACAGCAAACACCGTATAAAGAAGGTATTAAGAATACTTTAAATTGGATGAAAGAGAAGATATAGTGGAATTCCACATTTAATGCAAGGGACATAATTTTTATCCAACTTAAAACAATCAGGCTCAATCCTCGCATAAAAAATCTATTTTGAAATCGGACCATTTCGTGGAGTAGGGCTATGTTGAAACAATGAGCAGGTTTGTTTAGGCTCGCAATATTTTTTGAAGTATCTTTGTTTACTCAAAGATGCTTTTTTATGTCATTATATCAATATTAATATGTTGTTAATGAATAATTGTTTATTGTATAACGATATATATGTGTGTTAATATTATACTAATGATAAATAAGTGAGGTGCTTTTAGTGCAACGAGGAACAACACTCTTGTTAAAAATAGTCATTTATCTTATTGCCGTTATGGTATTTACCTTATTTATATTTTGGTTGCCGAGCTTGGCGAATGATACGGCAGAGATGTTTCCGGAATTTTCCTATTTACAATTTCCCGTTTTAATTGGTTTGTATGTAATAGGGATACCGTTTTACTTTGCATTGTATAAGGCTTTGAAACTTATAACCCTCATTGATAACAACAATGCCTTCTCGGACCTGCCTGTAAATGCACTAAAAAAAATAAAATACTGTGCAATAACAATTAGTATCTTATATGCATTAGGAGCTACATTCTTATTGACACAAAACGCTTTACATCCTGGAATAGCAATTATCGTATTAACAATTATTTTTAGTTCTGTTGTTATTGCAGTCTTCGCTATGGTTCTTCAAAAGTTGTTGAAAAGTGCTTTAGATATAAAATCGGAAAATGATTTAACGGTCTGAGGTGAAAACAGTGGCAATTATAATCAATATTGATGTGATGTTGGCAAAAAGAAAAATGAGTGTAACAGAATTATCCGAAGAGGTTGGAATCACAATGGCTAACATATCTATTTTAAAAAATGGAAAGATAAAAAACTAATGATTGTTAAGCCTCCAACGGGAATAGAAAAAATTTTATTGTTTTTAAATTCAACGATAGCTGTGATTGCACTCCCTACACTAAGCACCAACCATATAGGCACAAACCATGCATCCGCAACGTTCGCCGGTAGTAAAGTGTAACCGCCAGTCAAGAAAAACACCCATTGAAAAATCAATAGTCCTACTACTGCATAAGAAATCTTATAGGGGCGTTTTCCCTTCCCACTGTTTTTAATGAACATAATTGTCGGCACAACAAACATTGTAAGTACAACAGCACCTACAATTACTAAAAATATTAATGAAATTGTTATGATCATCACTTCCTTTCAATATACATAACAAATACTGGCTTTCATTTCATCCGCCGATCTTGACTGTCTAATCCCTTCGATATTCAAGAATATCCCCCGGCTGACAATCCAGTGCCTGGCAAATCGATTCTAAAGTAGATAATCGAATCGCTTTTGCTAGTGTCCTTGCTTACGGAATAGGAGAAATGTAAGTATCATTTGCTTCGGGAAATTATCAGTCGATCGCTGTAGGCGCATAAGGTTTGTGCCTCAAATTACGCCATTTTGCTTAATAAAGTTATCGATTTATATTTGGTGAGTAATAAGGGAGTAATTATGAAAATAGCAAATTTAGGATTGTCATTACAGCTTATTTACGTATTGTTTTACTTATTACAAATTAGAACATTGATCTTACAGCATTTTGGTATTTATGCTGTTGCATACACTGAATTAACTTTAAGTATTATTAGTTTAACTTTGGGTATAGTCGCTTTAATTCTTAAGGTTTGGTCAAAACGAACAATATTTGTAATTATTTTTGGCTTATTATCGTGCCTATGGTTTATCGTAATTTATTTATTACCTGAAGGAAATATTCCACCCGCAATCCCTTGGTTTTATTCAAATTAAGGCAGATTAAAAAGCAATTGAATTTTGAAAAGGTTATTATAAACATTACTTAAAAAAGCGCGAGGAAGGTATAAAAAGTCCATATGAAGTAATGTACTAAGATTAGCGGGGATAAGTAATCGTAAAAAGGGCCAGGAGAAATTATTTCTCTTAGCCCTTTTAGTGAGATCATACATTGGATTAAGCTGTGAACCTTGGTGTTATTGTGCGGCTTATCGTTATGCACTTCCACAAGTAGCCCCGTTATTCCGTAGTCCGGGTACTATTTTTCAAAGGGATACTTGATGGAAAGATAAACGGATTGCGTATGAAGCGTAATTATACATGCACATCCTTATTAAAACATACTTGTCGAATGTTTTGGCTGTCTGCGAGCAGATGGATCAATGTATTGAATAGCATTGTTAATCGCTGTTGGACCTTCACCAAAACCGGTTGCAATTAGTTTAACTTTCCCCGGATACGTGTTGATATCTCCGGCCGCATAAATACCTGGAATGTTTGTTTCCATTTTGGAGTTTACAACGATACTATTTCTTTCAATGTCTAGTCCCCAATTTTTAATCGGTCCTAATTTAGAAATAAATCCGTAATTGCATAAAATGGAATCTGGTTGCAGTTCAACTTGATTATCTCCTCGGGTTTCCTGCAATGTGACATGTTCAATTTTTCCATTTCCATCCATTTCAACCGGAATATACGGTGTTAAAATTTCCACATCTGAAGCGAACAATTGATTCAAGCTATGCTCGTGTGCTCTAAATTCATTACGCCTATGCACTAATGTAACCTTTTTTGCAATCGGTTCAAGCATTAAGGCCCAATCAACTGCCGAATCACCGCCACCCAATAAAAGGACATGCTGATCTTTAAAGTGATCCATATTTTTTACGTAATAATGAAGGTTAATGCCTTCAAATTGAGCGCAGCTGTCTATGTTTAACCGGCGTGGCTGAAAAGCGCCGTTTCCGGCAGTTATAATAATTGTTTTTGTGTAGTGCATTTCACCGTTAGACGCCCGTATTTTAAAAGACTCATCATCCAGCCGTTCGACTTCTTCAATGGATTGTCCCAAAATAATCGTTGGATCAAATGTTTTTAATTGCTCTCCTAAATTATCGACCAGTTCCTGTGCACGTATTTTAGGAAATCCAGCAACATCATATATATATTTTTCTGGATAAAGAGCAGTTAGCTGTCCGCCAATATGTGGTAAACTTTCAATGATTTTTACACTTGCTTGGCGCATACCTCCATAAAAAGCGGTAAAAAGCCCAGCGGGACCGGCTCCTATAATTGTAATGTCGTATATTTTATCTGTCATGTTATTACCCCCAATTCATGAAAAAAGGAACACTATTCCTATAGTATCATAAATGATTGCTCAACGTGTAACGATGCATTTCACCCGAGGCAATTCCCAATGGGTGTAGTTAAAAATCACTTTATATGCTTGTATTTGCTACATAAAAGTACTACTATTAATAACGAAACATTTCATATACATTACAAATAGATGTTTTTTTATTACAATGTTGAAGAAGTACAGCTTAATTCAGGCAAAGAGTATATAGGCATAAAAAAATACAGCTTTATAAACGGTCTGATTTTACCTAATAGATTAATAATAAAGATATGAAAGTGAGGATGGGAATGAATAAGCCTAATATTGTAATCTTAGGCGCGGGATACGGCGGTATTATGACTACTGTTAAATTACAGAGGCTACTCCATACAGATGACGCTAACATTACATTGATAAATAAACATGATTACCATTACCAGTCAGCCTGGTTGCATGAAAGTGCGGCAGGGACGGTTCACCATGATCATATGAGGATATTAATTAAAGATATTATCCAGGAAAATCGCGTTCGATTCCTGCAGGATACGGTATGTGGAATCGATCCAGATAAAAAAAGGGTAAAGTTAAGCGATAGGGAAGTGGGATATGACATCCTTGTAATAGGATTAGGGTTTGAACCGGCTACATCTGGTATTGAGGGATTGAAGGAACATTCGTTTACAATTAATAGTATAAACAGCGCTCGATTAGTAAGGGAACATATTGAATATAATTTTGCATTGTATAATAATGAACAAAGAAAAACACAAGCACGCCTAAACATTGTCGTAGGTGGAGGTAATCTTACAGGAATAGAAATTTTGGGTGAGCTTGCTAATCGTGTACCTGAACTTTGCAAAGAGTACGATGTTGATAAAGCAATGGTTCGTGTTATTAATATTGAAAAAGCACCAACTATTTTGCCCGGATTTGATTCGCAACTGGTTGAGTATGCAATGAATTCGTTGGAAGGACGCGGTGTAGAATTTGTAACTGGAGCCTTACTCAAAGAATGCCACAAAGATAAGGTTGTATATGAAAAAGATGGAATAGAAACAGAAATTCCGACGATGACTACGATATGGGTGGCAGGTGCTCGGGGAAATCGAATTGTCGAGCAGTCCGGTTTTAAAACAGATGAAGGAAAAGTTAAAGTAAGAAACGATATGCTTACCCCAGATTATGAGGATGTCTTCGTAGTCGGTGATTGTGCGCTCGTTATGAATGAACAAACAAATCAGCCTTGCACGCCAACCGCACAACTTGCTATTCAGGAAGCAGAGCTCGTTGCTCGTAATATAAGAGCATTGATTGATCGAAATGAACTTGCATTGTTTGAACCAAACCTACGCGGTACAGTTGCTTCTTTAGGTGTAGATGATGCAGTAGGTGTTATCTTGAATGACCATAAATTGTTCGGATGGAAAGCGATGGTAATGAAAAAGATTATTGAAAATCGTTATTTATATAAAATAGGCGGATTGAGATTAATGATGCGAAAAGGTAAGTTTAATATCTTCACGTAATTATTTTTGCTTTTTACCGGTTTTACGATATGATTGGAAACGGAAGGGGTTTAGCCATTGGTTCAGTTGATTGTTTCCATACTTTTATATTTTGTTATATTTTTTGGTATTTCATTTATTTTAAATATGCTAATCCGCCGTACGTGGGTCATGGCAATTATTTATCCAATTATTGTTGTTTTGATTGTGGATGGGATATCCACGATAGAATATATTACCAATCCAGTTGATTCTTTTGCAACTGCCGGTTCCCGACTTGTAAGCTTAACAGTTGTTGATATTATTATTTTGGCTTCTGGGTTTGCAGGGACAATTGTCTCGGGATTTGTAATTAAATTTCTACGTAAAAGTGGGTATCAAATGTTTTAATTGTGCGTTTCTTGGTATAAAAAGTTATAAAATATGAATAAACTTGTGTTCTATTGGAAAAGATGACATCCAAAGAGGTGTTATTTATGAATAGATTCAAGTTTATTCGCAGGTTTACCATGACGCTGCTATTTTTTGGGGCCTTTTATGTAACTGTTTCTTCAGTTTCCAACATTAACTTTACCGATATTCACCAATGGGCTCAAGCCGAATCAAAGCTCGCATCTGCTGAGATCGATAATCAGGGGCAATATCGGTCTGTTCAGTTGGAAGAAAAAAAGTTGAATCATAGGATGGAAACGAAGCAATATATTTCTAGTGAACAAATAGAAGGACCGAAAACGTTGGAGGAAGCAGTGAATTTTGAGCAATATCCGAGCGAAACTGTAGTTGCAACGGGTTACACAGCAGGCGTGGAATCAACGGGGAAGACACCAGATCACCCGCAATATGGAATAACATTTTCCGGAGTGAAAGTTAAACGTGATTTATACTCCACGATTGCAGCCGATTTGTCGATTTATCCGTTGGGAACGATTTTGTATATTCCTGATTATGGTTATGGTGTCGTTGCAGACAAAGGTGGAGCAATAAAAGGCAACAAAATCGATTTATACTATCCAACGACTGAAGAAGTTTATTCCGAGTGGGGCAAGAAAGAAGTGGAAGTATATGTCGTTAGAAGCGGAAATGGTGAAATAACAGAAGATGATCTCGCTTTATTAAATGAAAATAAAGCATTGCAAGTATTCAGAGATAAAATTAGAGCAGAATAAAGTGAAACTTCATTCAGTGGGGGTTTCCTTTCCTCCCCCACTGAATGTTAGTTGAACAGAATCAGGGATTTACGGGCTGTTTATCCCCCACCTTCACGTTTAACTTTTTTCACGTATAGAGGTGGGGGTATTACAGCCCGTTAATGCGTGATAAACGAAAAACCCCTTATCCATTTAAGCAATCTCAAATGGACAAGGGGGTTTTTTAGATATGGTAAAGCAGAAATGCGATACCCACACCGGATAATCCACCAAAGAGTACTTCAATCGGTTGGTGGCCGAGTAATTCCTTTAACTCTTTTCTTTTTTCATACTCTGCTTTTTTATTCCAGTCTTTCGCTTCTTCTATGAAATATTGAAAATCTTTCATCAGCTGATTTAATAAAATCGCTTGTTCGCCTGCCTGTCTGCGTACACCCGTTGCATCAAACATAATAATGATGCTAAATACAAATGAAATTGCAAATGAAGTGGAAGCCACTCCGTCTAAAATTCCAACCCCGGTTGTTAAAGCTGCAACCGCTGCGGAATGGCTGCTTGGCATCCCGCCAGTACTAAAAACAAGTCCCGGTACAAATTCTTTTGTAAGAATGAGCCTGATTGGCACTTTTATGACTTGAGCAAAAACGATTGCGGTAATTGCGGCTAACAAAGGGAAATTTAAAAGCAAATGTATCAAAGGGCATCATCCTTTCTGCCGAGATGAGGCAAAAATCGTCCCGAATATTAGGGTTGAATAGCTGTTTCAAGGGCAATTTCCATCATCTCATGAAACGTTGTTTGTCGTTCTTCCGCTGAAGTGGCTTCACCAGTCACCGCATGGTCGGAAACGGTTAAAATGGACAATGCTTTACAATTGTATTTTGCTGCTAATGTGTATAATGCTGTTGTTTCCATTTCCACTGCCAATACATTATATTTGGCCAGCAGGTCATTCACTTGCTCTCCATTATCCCGGTAAAATGTGTCACTTGTGAAAACATTGCCGACCTGTATGTCCTTCCCTTTGTTCATCCCAATTTCATAAGCGGTTTTTAACAGCTTGAAATCAGCAAGCGGGGCATAATCTATACCGGAAAAGATCATGCGATTTACCTGGGAATCCGTTGTGGCGCCTTGGGCTAAAATGACATCGCGGATATTGACTTCTTTTTTCAGTGCACCACATGTACCAACCCGGATTAATTTATTTACATTATAGCTTTGGATTAATTCATTTACATAAATAGAAATTGATGGAACGCCCATCCCACTACCTTGTACAGATATACGTTCTCCTTTATAGGTCCCGGTAAACCCATACATTCCTCGAACATCGTTATATTGTTCAACTGATTCTAAATAATTTTCGGCGATATACTTAGCGCGCAATGGATCACCCGGAAGCAAAATCGTTTCGGCAATAGCACCTTGTTCGGCACCAATATGTATACTCATATTACGTCCTCCATCTCAAATGAGTTTTTTATAAAATTTTACTGTAAAAATGTTTTTCGAGATCTGTTAGTTTTGTCAACGCAGCTTGATTATATGCAGTATCGGATGTCTTCAGATCTTGCTTTAATTTCGCTATTGCTTTTTTAAGCGAATCATTGTAATTCGGGATTTCTCCGTCATACGGTTTAACTCTTCGTTTTCCCGCATTCATTTTTTCGGAGAAGGCTAAAGCTTTTCGCTCATGGAAAGCAACACCGTTCACGCTTCCGGGATTGTGCAGATCTCCTTGTTTGGGATGGTTTAAAACAGCAAGTACTTCAACAAGGTAAGCGTTTCGGCGATCTTCCATAACTTTTCCGATGTATTCCCCGGAATTGTAACCCGCTCGTACGATATCTCCAATATTTATATTCGACACTTCCCTTTAACCTCCTTTTTTATCTCTTCTATCTATTGTGTCAAAAAAAGAACAAATTGGCGAATAATACCTTGTTCTATTTTTTAAATAGGGATAATTTGCTATAATCAGTGATGAAGGAAGTGATTATTATGATGGAATTTTTATATTTTCCGGAAGATAAATCCGATTATATTCCAGCTTTTATTATGCTTGTCATATTTATGATTGGCGCAATCGCAGCAATGTATCTGGTTTATAAAAAATCAAAAAAAGAAGAGCAGCTATTTGATGAAAAATATGATGATAAAAATTTTAATCAAATGATAGATAATGATAAATCAAAGGATTAAATGTCCCGCCCCCCTCATGAGGGGCTTTTTGTTTGGCTCTGAAAGTTGAAATAAATAAACTGAAACAACACGCTTACGAGGCTGAACTTATTTTAATAATTAATGATAAAGAAATTGCGAGGTTTGACCTGGAAACCTTTGTGGTCGAGCCGGATAAATAGATAAGTGAATGACGTTTATGCACAGCTGTTTTGGTGGATACTAAAAAGTATAAACATCCATTTAACAAACCTAAAGGAGCAACATATATGCGTTTTCTTTATCTCTTTATTCTTGTATTTGCTTTATCCGCCTGTCAGACGAATGCAAAAACGGTAAAAACAATAAACATGTATAATACGGGCGGAGATATGGTCGGGACAGCGAAATTGTCTGAAACGACCGGGGGTGTGAATATCAAATTGAAACTCGAAGGATTAAATCCTGGTTTCCATGGTATTCATGTGCATGAGTATCCAAAATGTGAAGGTCCCGATTATAAAAGCGCAGGCAACCATCTGAATCCGGATGGGAAAGAACATGGCTTAATGCATCCGGAAGGGGCTCATTTAGGTGATCTTCCGAATATTGAAGCAGATGCCGGTGGTCTTGTTGAAGGTGATTTGATGTTGGCGGAAGCTACTCTTCTTGATGGAAAAAAGTCATTGTTAAAGGGAGAAGGTACTTCATTAATTATTACAGAAAAGCAAGATGATGGAGTTAGTCAGCCAGGCGGGGATTCGGGGGAACGAATTATTTGTGGGGAAATTGCAGCGAGTGCTGAAGTAGAGGAAGAGCCGAGTGATCCGACCGATTTCAATGAAGAACAGGAAGAAGCATAAAAAAGCCTGGATTAGCCAGGCTTTTTGGAATTTTGCAGTCGGGTAATTTTATACTTCAAGACCGCGGTGGAAAAGACGCGATTTTTTCTATATAGGATTTACTCACATACGTACTTTTTGGGTGAAAGTTTCTTACGGATAAGTACACTAAGATTTTCTTGGTTCAATCTGTTCGACTGCATGAATAATTCGGTTAACTCCATCTTCTAGTGTTTTACGCGGACAAGCGATGTTAATTCGCATAAAGGATGCGCCGTTTTCCCCGTAAGCAATCCCAGGGTTTAGACCTACCTTGGCTTTTTCAATCATAAATTTTTGTAACTCCTCATTATTCATACCTAACGAACTGCAATCAATCCATAGCAGGTAAGTTCCTTCAGAACGAATTACTTTTAACGTTGTGTTTGCTTCCAGCTGTTCGGTTACAAAATTTTTATGTGTCGCCAACAGTTTCATTAACTTTTCGAGCCATGGTAGACCTTGTTTATACGCTGCTTCCATTGCTACAACACCAATCGTGTTTAGCATGCTGTACCCTTGTCGAGCCAGTGCTTCATTAATGATTGCTCGTTTCTGTTCATTACTTGTAATAATGTAGGATGCTTTCAATCCCGCTAAGTTAAACGTTTTTGTCGGCGACATGCAAGTAATCGTATTGTCAGCAATTTTCTCGCTCAAAGACGCAATTGGAATATGATTATACTCCGGATAAATTAAATCGGCATGGATTTCATCCGCTAAAATAAGGACGTCATATTTCAAGCATAGCCTTGCCATTTCGTTTAATTCATCTTTAGTCCAGACCCGACCGACAGGGTTATGAGGCGAACATAGGATAAACGCTTTTACTCCTTGTTTTAATTTATTTTCAAAGTCTGCAAAGTCAATCCGATAGTAGTTTTCTTCTAAGGTGAGTGGGCTTTCTACAACTTGACGATTACCGCCTTTAATAATTTGAAAAAAAGGCGTATAAACGGGTGTTTGAAGCAGGACTTTATCACCTGGTTCCGTGAAATTTTGAATGGCGACATGTAAACTGGTAATGACGCCTGGACTAAAAGAAAGCCATTCATCATTAATGGGCCAATTATGGTTATTAGAAATCCAGTCAATAATGGAGTCCTTCACAGGTTGATCAATTATGGTATATCCATATATGCCATGTTCTGCGCGTTGTTTGATCGCTTCATTTACTGCCTCCGGTGCTTTGAAATCCATGTCGGCAACCCACATAGGCAGCACATCATTCGATTTGAAAATGGTATCAATCGCATCCCATTTAAATGATTTTGTCATTTTTCGATTGTATACATCATGAAATAAATTCATTGAATTCTCCTTTTATAGTCCTTATATGAATATTATAACGAATATACAACAAATGTACATGGATGGCAGTTTGTCTATTAAAAGTGTGAGAGGGTCATAGCAAATAAACATAAAAAAAGAGCAAAGCGATTAATCGCTTTGCTTACAGGGGGAATACGAGAAAGTCTTACGATATTTAGTATACCCTCGTAATTAAATATTAAACATCAATTATCACTTTTTTATTTGATTTTGTATAACTGAAACACCAATATATATTTCCGCAGTATGATTATTTATTCAGTGACTATTGAATTAATTTTCTAAGAGATAATCCTTTGCTCAATCTGTTTGAATCAGATTTAAATACGACTCGTATAATTCCTTTTTCTTTGTAAAGAATATTATACACTGGTGAATATAGTTTTTGCCGGTGAATTATGCAGATGTTCAAATCCTAAATTCTGATTTTGGATTTGTTGACGTTTGTATAGGTAGACTAATGAAAAAGGAGGTTGGATAGAATGAGTGGATTGCAACGAGCTGCGTTGGCAATTATGATTATAGGTGCAATAAATTGGGGCTTGATTGGTTTATTTCAATACGATTTAGTTGCGGCAATCTTTGGCCAGGGTAGCCAGGCAGCAGGTTTTGCGCGGGTTATTTATACATTGGTCGGAATTAGCGGTTTAATTAGTTTATCCTTACTATTTAGACCGGATCGGGATTTTATCAGCAATAAGGAACAAGAACCAAGAACAGATATTTAATTTAGGTTCCTGAAAAATGCACACGTTAATCGGATGAGTGACTTCACTTGAGCAAACATCAAATCATTCGTCAAAAGAAAAAATCAAAAAAGCTTTCTCCGCACTTAACGGAGAAAGCTTTCGTTTCGTTAACCATGGAATTAGGGTTAATTTTTGTATATATTTTCACGTTCGGTGGATTGTTCAATCCATTCTTCCAATTTATTTTTCAACGTATTAAAACCTGTATCTTCCTGTGGTTGTTCCTGTTTCATTGGCGCTTTCTTTGATTTAGGTTGTTTATCCGGTTGTTCTTCTGTTGCACGAATGGAAAGCGATAATTTATTATTCGCTTCATCAATTTTTACAATTTTTACGTCTACTTCATCACCAACGCTTAAATGATCGTTAATATCTTTTACAAAACCATGTGTAATCTCGGAAATATGAACGAGTCCTTGTATTTCATCGCTGATGGCAACAAAAGCACCGTAAGACTGAATTCCAGTTACTTTTCCAGTTGTCACTTGACCTACTTCAAGGTTGTTTATCATTGTTGAACAGCTCCTATATTTAGTTTAAGCAATTTAAACAGATTCATTTATAGTAGCATAGATAACGAAGTCAATCAAAAAACTGTTAATTCAGCAAATACAGGCTTTAACATTATATGTATGTTAAATCCCGGTATTTAAAGGGTTTGTTGCAATTCCTTTTTAATATCTTCATAGGAAGCAGTCCAAAACGCTTCATCTTCTATAAACGTTTTTGATAAATGCGTGATAACCTCCTGGAATTTGTCCTGATAATTAGTGTCATCTTTCGGCGGTAGTTCTTTTTTTAATTCGTCTGTAAATTGTTTTGTCTTTGGTGCAAGCGGCCCCCATTTTGCAATTTCTTTTCCATGTTCATTAATGAACACAAAAATAGGAATAATACGTTTATCATTTGTTAAATAGTGATCCATTAATTCAGGATATTTATCACGTGCTAAAAAACTTACTGGCATTTCGGCCTTCTCGGAAAGCCGAAGCAGGACTGGGATATTAAGCATACAATGACCGCACCAAGGTTCTGCCAATACAATAACACGCAGATTGTTTTCTTGTAGATTCTGCAAAAATTCCTTATCATCGTTTGGGAGCTTGAAATGATTATAAATATGGAAAAACCCTTCTTTATGCTTTTCCAACGAATCCATATACGTGTCGGGTGCAGCGCCTTTTTCAAACCAATCATTTAAATGCATGCAAACGCCTCCTTATTTAAAATGAATGTGCGATAACTTAATAACAGTTTATCTGACGAATAATTAATCGTAAATAGAAGTGCTCTGTTTATGATTTAACGCTATAATGCTATGATAAGAAAAAGAATGAATGTGGGAGGAAATAAATTTGATCCAATTAAACAAACCGTTTTTGTATGAACTATTGAAAACACCATCACCGTCAAGCAATGAAATCGAAATTCAAAAAAAGTGGATTAAAAATATACAACCATATGCAGATGAAATAAGAACTGATCATGCAGGTAATGCCATTGCAGTATTGAACCCGGATAATCCTTTTAAAGTTTTACTGGCAGGACATTGCGATGAAATTGCGCTCGTTATTAATCGAATTGATGAAGAAGGATTTCTTCATTTTGATAAAATGGGAGGGATTAATCCGAAAGCGGCTGTCGGGATGAAGGTGACTGTGCTTGGTTATAGTGGAAAACCCGTCGGTGTAATTGGAGTAAATGCCCAACATCACGGTGGATTAAAAAATGACTTCGGCTTGGACGATTTATTTATCGATTGTGGGTTTAAATCTAAAGAGGAAGCCGAAAAGCAAGTACAAATAGGTGATTTGGCTGTATATAAAACAGACCCGGAACAATTAATGGACCGTTATATTTCCGGTAGAGGATTGGACAACCGTACGGGTGCATTTATTGTTGCAGAAATCGTAAAACGTCTTTCGAAAAAAGATTGTCATGTAGGGGTGTATGCGGCAAGTACGGTGAATGAGGAAACGAATATGGGCGGAGCTTATTTTGCTGCTGCAGCAATAGAACCGTCGATGGCGATTGCTTGTGACGTTACGTTTGCTACAGATTATCCTGGTGTGAATAAAAATAAACATGGCGACATACGTCTGGAAAAAGGCCCCGTTATTGCAAAGGGTGCTCCAATTAATATTAAAATAAATAAGTTGCTGGAAAGTGCCGCCCGTGAGAAAAAAATAAAAGTTCAATACGAGTTAACGCCTCGTGCGACAGGTACAGATGCGGATAAAATGCGTGTGACAGGTAAAGGGGTTCCAGTAGCTCTCGTTTCATTACCTTTGCGTTATATGCACTCACCAGTTGAAACAGCAAGTTTTAAAGATATGGAAGAAGTCATTGAATTACTCGTCACAATGATTGCCTCTTTAACTGGAGAGGAAAGCTTAAATCCACTGGAAGATTAATTTTTTACGGTGATATGTTGCATAATTTTTTAAAACCTGTATAATAATAAGTAATTAAATATCGATTCCATTTTCGGGGCAGGGTGAAATTCCCGACCGACGGTAAGGAGTGTAATCATTCCAAGCCCGTGACCCGCGACGGCATATTGCCTAGCGGTTGACCCAGTGTAAGTCTGGGGCCGACAGTTACAGTCTGGATGGGAGAAGATGAAGCCGTTTTTGATATGGATGTAAACACATTCCATTTTCCTATGTATAATTATGCCCTAAAGCCAAATGGTTTTAGGGTTTTTAGTTTTCATTAGAAAAAAATGATTTTCAAATACGGCTTATCCTTCATCAATAGATATGGATCGATATAGGATGAAGGAGGAGATCGATGATGCATTCAACAATGCGATCATCAAAATTGTTAAAGCTTATTATTATTTCCCTACTGGGGACTATTTCGCTCGGGTTGTTCTTTTTGAATTTCCCGCTACCGTTTCTACCACCTTATTTAAAAATTGATTTTAGTGATGTACCTGCAATAATGGCAGCATTTATATTTTCGCCTTTTGCCGGTGTGCTCGTTGTAGCAATAAAAAACATTTTATATTTGGTGATCGGAGGCGCAAGTGACCCGATCGGAGTTACAGCAAATTTTTTGGCCGGTGTCATGTTTACTGTTCCTATTGCTGTACTCTATCATAAATATAAAGGTGTAAAAAGTGTCATTTCTGGTCTTGTTTCCGGCACGGTCATTATGGCTGTCGGAATGAGCGTTTTAAATTATATTATTATTTTACCGGCGTATTCATGGCTTATTGGGATGGAAATGAATGAGCAGATAAAATGGGTTTCGGTTATGGCCGGTGTGCTGCCATTTAACTTAATTAAAGGTATTATTGTTGGGATACTCTTTGTTCCACTGTTTATTCGAATGAGAAGCTGGATTGAACAAAAACAAATGAAATTTGGGTAATTAAGTTAGACAGCTATGTGCAAAGTTTTATACTTTTTAAAAAAACTCGAAAAGCCGGACATGCTCCGCTTTTCGAGTTTTTATTTGTCATATTATTTCTTTGGAACAACTCCAATGGTACATCGTGAGGAGCAGACTAATTCGTCCTTTTCGTCTTTAATTGAAATATTCCAGACCATTGTCGTTCTACCAATATGAAGTGGCGTAGCTTGGGCAGTAACAAGCCCTGTTTTTTTGCTTTTAATATGATTCGCATTAATCTCCATACCGAAAACGTTAAACAGTTCCGGGTCAACATTTATATAGGCACCTACACTAGCAGCAGTTTCTGCGAGTAATACACTTGCTCCACCGTGCAAATAACCTGCCGGCTGATGAGTTCGATCGTCCACAGGCATTGTCATTTCCACCAAATCGCGATCGAGCGCAACAACTTCTATTCCTAGAGCTTTCATCAATGTGTTGTTTATTTTCTCCATTCTATTGCTCCTTTTAGAAATATTCACTTAGTAATAATGAAAAACCAAGCAAAAAACCATAGATTGAATTCGTTTTTCCTGTCGCAATCATGGCGGGCATCATTTCTATTGGGTTACTTTTACCAGAGAATCCATTAATGACATCTACTGCCTTTTTCGCACTTAACAGTGTTAGCAACGACCAAACAGGAAGGATATTCATGACGATATAAATAATCGTTAAAATATAGGAAAATATAAAAAATGATGCTAACAGGCGAATGGCGTTTTTTCTGCCTAATAAAATGGCAATTGTTTTTCTTCCGTTTAATTTGTCACCATCCAAATCACGAATGTTATTTGAAAGAAGGATGGCTCCTATAAAGAGTGCAACAGGCACCGAGATAAGAATAACATCGACAGAAAGTGCAGACGTTTGAATGTAATAACTAATTGCAATAATAACAGTTCCCATAATCAAACCCGCACACAACTCTCCAAAAGGGGTGTAAGCGATTGGAATGGGACCGCCTGTATAAAGATAACCAAAAAGCATACAAGCCAATCCAATAACTGCAATCCACCAGCTGGATTCCATGCATATATAAATACCAAGAAAAAGTGCTATTCCAAAAAATGTAATTGCTAAATTGTAAACGGTCTTTGGTGAAATACCATCGCGGACAATCGTACCACCGATGCCTACAGATTTCTCATTGTCTAATCCTCGCTTAAAGTCATAGTACTCGTTAAACATATTTGTCGCAGCCTGAATTAGTATGGAGGCAACTAACATGGCAATAAATAAATAGACTTGAAAGGAGCCTTCCAGTAGTGCTGCCATTGTGCCAATAAATACTGGAATAAAAGAGGCGGTTAATGTATGTGGCCTTAATAGTCGCCACCATATTTGGAAACCATCTCGTTCGTTTAAAGCTTTTTTTATATCTGTTTTACTTTGCATATCTGTTTCTCTCCTTGGAATTGTGCATATCAGATTCATTTTAGAGAATTAGGGGTGCGGTGTCAATTTCATGGCAAAATCGTCATTATATACGTATGAAAATGCAATATAAGAAATACAAACATGAAATTAATAGTCCTTTCCTTGAGAAACGAAGAAAAAGAGCATAAAATGGAGAAGGAGTCCTCAAGTAGCATATCGGAGGTTTAGGAAATGATAGAAGTAGAAGAAAAATCGATGGAAACGTTGTTTAATCGTGCCATTCAACAAGCTGACAAAGATAAACAAACAAAAATAGCCAGTTATACAAAACGCATTGAGGCGACGGATCCATTACATTTTTTTGAAGCAGCTAAAAGACTTAATAAAAATCGCACATTCTGGACAAGCACTGCAGACGATTTTTTTCTTGTTGGTATTGGAAATGCATTGGAGATTGTAGCCGATGAATCTCGGTTTGCAGTGACGAAAAAAGAGTGGCAAGAGCTGCTTGATGAAGCGATTATCCATGATCCATATAGAGAAGAAGGAACGGGAGTTGTTGCACTGGGCGGAATGTCCTTTGATCCGCAATGTGAACAGAAAAGCTTATGGAAAAACTTCCAATCAAGTCAATTTACCGTACCTGAATTTATATTACTTAAAAGTAAAAACAATTATTATTTAACGATGATTACTGTTGTAACGAAAAACGATTACTTCGATGATTTCATTAATAAGTGGGGTCAAATACACGAACTAATCCATATTGATGAGGTGACTAAATTTCCTACTGCCGCTGTAATTGAATCCAAACATGAAATAGGCATCAGCAAGTGGCTTGATAGTGTGCAAAAAGCAATTAATGAAATAAAAAATAACCGCGCAAAAAAAATTGTTCTTGCCCGTGAAATGCGTGTAAAATTGGATAAACAAGCAGAAGTAAGTGTTATATTAAAAAAATTAATTGAAAAACAAAAAAACAGTTATATTTTTGCATTTGAACAAGACGAGGATTGCTTTATTGGTGCAACGCCGGAAAGGCTTGTGAAAATACAAGGAAAAGATTTATTATCCACATGTCTGGCAGGAACTGCTCCGAGAGGAAACACTGCCGAAGAGGATAAACAAATAAGTGAAGAGCTTTTCCACGATGAAAAAAACCGGGAAGAGCATGAATACGTCGTACAAATGATTAAAAAAAGCATGAAATCCTACTGTACTGATATCGATATCCCAGCACAACCCGTTGTATATCATTTGAAAAATTTACACCATTTATATACGCCTGTTCAAGCGAAATTAAAAGAAGACGCCAGTATTTTTGATATTATAGAAAAATTGCATCCGACACCGGCTCTAGGTGGTGTTCCTCGGGATGCTTCACTTGCTTTCATACGAGAACATGAACAAATGGATAGAGGTTGGTATGGCGCCCCTGTCGGTTGGCTGGACAGTAATGAGAACGGAGAATTTGCCGTTGCGATTCGCTCTGGTTTAATTCAAGGAGATGAAGTTTCACTTTTTGCAGGATGTGGCGTAATGAAGGATTCTGATCCGGAATTGGAATTTGAGGAAACAAATGTGAAGCTACTTCCGATGCTATCTGTTTTGGAGGATGCCTGATGAATTATACGGAAAAGTTAACAAGATATACCGGGAATTTTGTAGATGAGCTTTCTACAAGTGGCCTTCGTGATGTTGTCATCTCTCCAGGATCCCGTTCCACACCGCTCGCGATGATGCTTGCTGCGCATGAGCGTATAAAGGACTGGGTAATCATTGATGAACGATCGGCTGCTTTTTTTGCCTTGGGGATCGCTAAACAAACGATGGAACCTGTGGCATTACTTTGTACTTCCGGAACTGCAGCAGCCAACTATTACCCGGCCATTGTTGAGGCGTATTACAGTCGAATTCCATTAGTCGTTTTGACAGCAGATAGACCGCATGAATTGCGCGATATCGGAGCCTCTCAAACGATTGACCAAATTAGAATGTATAGCAATTACGTGAAATGGTTTCATGACATGGCACTTCCGGAAGCTTCTCCGCAAATGTTGGCCTATGCACGGAGTAAAGCATCGCGCGTTATTTACGAAGCACAAACGGGAAACAAAGGTCCGGTTCATCTGAACTTTCCATTTCGTGAACCACTCATCCCAGATTTTAACTTGGAAAATATGTGGGGAGAGGAAAAAAATTCGTTGCGTGCTTTTCATCCGGTCGCAAGCGGTAAAAGAAGATTGGATCAAACAAATATTGCCGAACTGTCGGCACTCCTGAACGGGAAAGAGAAAGGGCTCATTGTTTGTGGCCCTCAAGTGGATCAACAACTTGCTTCTTCTATAACAAAATTGGCTGCTGCATGGCATTTACCTGTGCTGGCTGATCCGCTGTCCCAGCTTCGTGCGGGAAGACATGAAAAAGAACAGATTGTTGAAGGATATGACGCGATATTGCGCAATCCAACGATCCGTGAACAATTAAAACCAGACTTTATTATTCGTTTTGGTGCCATGCCAATATCTAAAAGTTTTCTTTTTTATGTTAAAGAAATGCAGGATGTAAGGCAATTCGTTGTGGAAGAACATGCCGGCTCACGGGATCCTGTCGGGAATGCTACGAATTTTATATATAGTGAACCAAATTCTTTATGCGACGATTTACTTACTGTACTTCCAGAAAGGAAAGCATCGGATAGCGATTGGCTCGTTAAATGGCAACAAGTAAATGAACGGTCGAAAACCATTCTAATGGATGAAGGAAATACAGATTTAACGGAAGGAACAGCAGTCAAATGTCTATTAGATGAAATACCGAATTCCAGTAGTTTGTTTGTAGGAAATAGCATGGCCATTCGAGATGTTGATACCTTTTTTATGACTACTGAAAAAACGTTAACACTACTTGCCAATCGGGGTGCGAGCGGAATAGATGGAGTTGTATCTAGTGGACTTGGCACGGCAGCTGCAACAGATCAACCTGTTACACTTTTGTTGGGTGATTTGTCATTTTATCATGATTTAAATGGTCTTTTGACAGCCAAGCAATACGAATTAAATATGACAATATTACTGTTAAATAATAATGGTGGTGGCATTTTTTCCTTTTTACCACAGTCCAAAAATGAAAACAACTTTGAAAAATTGTTTGGGACGCCGCTTCATATTGATTTTCAGCCCGCTGTTCAAATGTATGGCGGTAAATATTACCTAGCAAATACACTAGAAGAACTAAAAAATTACCTTTCATACAGTTACGCTTCATCAGGTATAACAGTGATAGAAGTCCAAACAAATCGTACAGAAAATACGGAGTGGCACCAGGACAAGTGGAATCAAATCGAAAGGGATTTATTAACCTATGACTCGAGATAGCTCATATTTTTCTGTAGATGATGCAACGTATGCTTATGAAGTCCAAGGTCACGGTAAACCGGTATTGTTGCTACATGGGTTTACCGGAAGCGGTTCGACTTGGGAAACAGTTATTGATCATTGGAAACACCAATTCATGTTTATAACTATCGATCTTCCCGGCCATGGAAAAACGGTTGTTAAGTCCCCTCGCACAATGGAGAGTTTTAGTGCGGATCTGGTTGAATTTCTGGAGTACATAAAGCTAGAGGATGTACATGTAATCGGATATTCACTCGGAGGAAGAACGGCATTAAACTTTGCAATGTTGTACCCAGACCGAGTGTCCACACTAATACTTGAAAGTGCTTCACCCGGACTGGAAAATGAAACTGATAGAACAAAAAGACGCTTACATGATAATCAATTAGCGGAAAAAGTAATACAGAATGGACTAAAATGGTTTGTTGACTATTGGGAAAGCGTTCCATTGTTTCAAACACAAAAAACATTGCCGCACGCAATCAAGCGATCAATTCGGCAAGAAAGATTGTCTCATACGGAAAAAGGACTGGCGCAATCGCTTCAGTATATGGGGACAGGTGTACAGCCGTCATGGTGGGATACATTATCCGCGTTGCACGTACCGACGTTGTTGATTACAGGTAGTGAAGATAAAAAATTTATAGAAACTAATCTAAAGATGAAACAAGCACTGCCTAATGCTAAGTATGCAGAGGTAGAACATAGCGGACATGCAATTCACGTGGAACAACCTGAAATTTTTGGTAAACTGGTAGTATCATTTATTAACGCAAATTAACGAGGAGGAATTTATATGACAGCAGTTTGGGAAAAAGTAAGAGAATATAACGAAATTATATACGAAAAATATGATGGAATTGCCAAAATCACAATGAATCGTCCGGAAAAACGCAACGCATTTACACCGTTAACGGTGAATGAAATGATTGATGCATTTGCAAATGCTCGTGATGATTCGAGCATTGGGGTCATCATTTTAACTGGAGCAGGAGAAAAGGCATTTTGTTCTGGAGGCGATCAATCCGTCAGAGGGCATGGAGGATATGTTGGCGACGATCACGTACCGCGTTTAAACGTATTGGATTTGCAACGACTTATTCGAACCATTCCAAAGCCAGTCATTGCGATGGTAGCAGGTTATGCGATTGGCGGCGGCCATGTACTCCATGTTGTATGTGACTTAACGATTGCAGCGGACAATGCGCTATTTGGGCAAACCGGTCCGAAAGTTGGAAGCTTTGATGCTGGATATGGTGCTGGACTGCTTGCAGAAATGGTCGGTCAAAAACGCGCAAGAGAAATCTGGTATTTATGCCGTCAGTATAATGCTGAAGAGGCCTATGAAATGGGTCTTGTAAATACGGTTGTACCTTTGGACAAGCTTGAGGAAGAAACCATTCAATGGTGTAATGAAATACTAGAAAAGTCACCGACTGCTTTGCGCATGTTAAAAGCATCTTTTAATGCAGCAACAGACGGTTTGGCCGGTCTTCAACAAATGGGTGGAGATGCAACGCTTATGTATTATACAACGGAAGAAGCAAAAGAAGGACGGGATGCATTCAAGGAAAAGCGCAAACCTGATTTTGATCAGTTCCCGAGATTTCCTTAAATTTGAGAAAAGACCTTTGCTAACAAACAGCAAAGGTTTTTTACACTACGGAATTATGATGGAAATAACAAGCCAAAGGAGTTTACAAATGCAACAAACGGTACCACATTGGTTAACGAAGCAAGCAATGCTCGCTCCCGCCAAAACCGCAATTGAACAAGAAAATGGGAAAACGATGACTTATGAAACATTAATGAAAAAAAGTCAGTCATTCGCTAGAAAATTAGCCAGCCTACAGGTGAAAGAAAACACGCATGTTGGAATATTAGCTACAAATAGTATAGATATGATCATCGCCATATATGCACTAAGCTATTTGAATGCTGTTGCCGTTTTATTTAACACACGATTAACTAGGGAAGAACTACAGAGTCAAATCACGGATGCTGACTTAACTTTGTTGCTCACGACAGCTGATTTAAAAGTGGATAAGTCACTGGAAAAATCATTAGTATTTAAGGAAGTTAATCATTACAAAGAAACACCTATTAAGCTGGAACAGCAGATGAACCTAAATCATCCTTTTACAATGATGTACACTTCCGGTACGACTGGCAAACCGAAAGCTGTCATCCATACATATGGGAATTATTGGTGGAGTGCTATCAACTCGTCCTTAAATCTCGGCGTGGTGTCTCATGATAAATGGCTGGCTGTTTTACCGATGTTTCACATTGGTGGAATGTCCATCTTTATTCGCAGTGTCATTTATGGAACGGCTGTTTTATTAATGGAAAAATTTGATGAAGCTGCGGTCCATCATGCAATTATGGAAAAAAACGTAACAATGATATCTGTTGTAACGGTGATGCTGCAAAAATTAGTGGAACGATTGGGGGAGGATAAATATCCGCCAACACTACGCGTCATGCTGCTCGGTGGAGGTCCGGCTCCAAAAACTTTACTTGAGCGTGCAAAAAATAGAAACATGCCTGTATTCCAATCTTACGGAATGACAGAAACATCATCACAAATCGTTGCATTAAGCCCAGCGAATGCCTTGGACAAAATCGGATCCTCGGGGAAGCCACTTATGTCAGCGGAAGTAAAAATTAACAATCCGGATGATGATTCGGTAGGAGAAATATTTGTGAAAGGGCCAATGGTTTCTAATGGCTATTACAAGCGGGAGTCGATTAATAAACAAGTGTATAGTGAAGGGTGGCTCGCAACCGGAGATTTAGGTTACTTTGACGAAGAGGGGTATCTATTTGTAGTAGACCGGAGGAAAGACTTGATTATTTCGGGTGGTGAAAACATTTACCCTTCGGAAATAGAGCAAACGTTGACACGGATGCCCGAAATCAGGGAAGCTGGTGTAATCGGTAAAAAAGATACAATGTGGGGAGAAGTACCTGTTGCTTTTGTCGTTGTTACAGATCCTTCCGTGAACGCAGAAAAGGTTATAACATTTGCCAAAAAGTATTTAGCCAAATATAAATTACCAAAAGAAATTCATTTTATTGAACAATTGCCGAGAAATGCGTCCAATAAACTTGTTCGAAGTGAACTGTTCAATCAGTTACCTTGCAAATAAAATCATATCGTTTTTTTTTTCATACATGCATCTTAAAAAATGAGACAAATTAAAAGCAGGAGGTGCAGTATGAAGAAGGAAAAATTTTATGTTAGTATTGCTTCAGGAGAAATATCACGAAGTAGATACCATAATAACGATGATTTCACGATTTACGCAACAGAAGAAGAAGTTCGTCAGTTACGAACTAGGATTGACAATATGTATCACGCTGATTTTAATTCGTTCTGGCGGTCTCATGTACCTTTTAAGCCCTATCATAATGATAAAGCGAATGAGACTTATGACGATGAAATTACGAATACGTTTCAAATGCTTTATAAGCTTGGAGATGAACAGGCGAAAGAGTATATTAACAGTACGGGTATCCTAAGCGATCATCACATGTAGCAAAATAAAGGGATAGGCCTTGAGCTTATCCCGAATTTTTTTATCAATGATCGTTTACTATATACCTTTTTAAGGTATAGTAAAGGAAAACGATTTGGACGAAGGCAGTTGAAAAAATGTACATATTTAAAGACTATTATAATAATGAAGTGAAATTATCCTTTGATGATCATCCTTTTTCAAAAAAACCGAAACATGTTTGGACGATATGTAAACACAATTCAAGCTGGCTTTTAACAGAACATAAAGACCGCGGTATGGAGTTTCCGGGTGGTAAAGTGGAACCTGGTGAAACAGCAGAATATGCGGCGATTCGTGAAGTGAAAGAAGAAACCGGTGGTGTGGTTGATCGGATAACTTATGTGGGGCAATATTATGTGACCGGTAAAAGCGGAAACATTATTAAAAATGTTTATTATGCAGAAGTTCCCGAGCTAATCAAACAACCAACGTATTATGAAACGAATGGGCCTGTAATATTGAAAGCATTACCTGCTAACATAAAACAACATCATTTATTTAGCTTTATGATGAAAGATGATGTGCTGTCGTATTGTTTGCAAAAAGTGGAAAAAATAAGATTTGAATGAACAAAAAACAGAGGTTCCGTAATATCTAAAACCTCTGTCCCATGTTTCATGTTGAATGTTTAATCAATATTTTCTCTATTTTTTCCACCACTTTATACATAATCGCTGCAAAAATCGCAATTAAAATGAGGCTAGACATAACGAGCGTGAAATCAAATACTTGGAAGCCATATATAATCAAGTAGCCGAGCCCATCACTGGAAACGAGGAATTCACCGACGATTACACCAACCCAAGATAAACCAACGTTCACTTTTAATGTTGAAATCATGGTAGGAAGTGTGGCTGGGAAAATCGCTTCTTTAAAACATTGCCAGCGTGATGCCCCGAAGCTTTTTAATACTTTTTCATAATTTGGATCCACTTCCCTGAACGCTGAGTAGATAACGAGTGTTGTAATAATTACGGATACAATCGCTCCCATTGCAATTATTGATAAATAATTGGGACCGATAGCAACAATGATAATTGGTCCTAAAGCAACTTTTGGCATAGCATTCATAATGACTAAATAAGGATCCATAATTTTAGAAAAGCGTAAAGAGGACCATAAAATAGATGCAATGATAATCCCCATTACGGTACCGATAATAAATCCGAGTAACGTTTCAAATAAGGTAACTTGCAGATGAGCAAATATCGTACCATCTGCAAACTTATCGACTAGTAGACGGAAGATTTTAACTGGTGAACTAAAAAGTAGAGGATCAACAATATACATACGACTAGCGAACTCCCATAAGCTGAAGAAACTAATAAAAATAATGAGTTGCCAAAAGAAGACGATTTTTCTCTCGCGTTTTAATTTTTTTTGAAATCGTGTAAAAATAGCGTTATCGCTCTTATGATTCATAGTTATTAGACAACTCCTTTACAGAAGCAGGGTCTGATTTATTTAACTCATCCCATACTTTATCAAAAAGCACTTGATATTTTGGATGTCTTCGAACGTAAAATGGTTTTTCATTTCGCAGTTCTAAGGGAACTTCAAATGTATTAGAAATAGTCCCCGGATTGGCATCCATGAGCAATATCCGATCACTCATGGAAATGGCTTCTCCAATATCATGGGTAACAAGGACCGCTGTTTTTTTATAAGTTTTCAGCAGCTTGGAAACAAGATTTTCAAGCTTTAGTTTTGTTAAATAATCTAGAGCCGAAAAGGGTTCATCCAGTAACAATACTTCAGGGTTTGTCATTAAGGTACGTACTAAAGCAGCTCGCTGCCGCATTCCGCCGGATAATGAACTCGGATAATCATTGATTACTTCAGATAAACCGACTTCCTCTAGTAGTTTAATTGCTTCATTTTTCGATTCTTCATTCATCATTTTTCCGATTGTAGGACCAATCAACACATTATCTACAATCGTTTTCCATGGAAACAGGTAATCCTGCTGTAGCATATAGCCAATAGCCAATTTGGATTCATTTATTTTTTGCTTATTCAGTAAAACATCACCTTCCGTCGGTTCAATAAGCCCAGCGATAATGGACAGAATAGTGGATTTTCCACAACCGCTCGGGCCTAATATTGCTACGAATTCTCCTTTGTCAACTGAAAACGATAGTTCATCTAACGCTTTTGTAAAGTTCTTCTTTGAAAAGTAATGGTGGGAAACCTTATCCAAAGTTAGGTATGACAATAGGACCCCTCCTTATTCGGAAATAATTTCCTCTGCTATCTTCGTATTTACAAGCTCTTCATATGGTGCATTCTCGGGAAGTTCACCGGCTTCATCCATAATTTGCTGTAAGTTATTCCATTCCTCTTCCCCTAGGATTGGATCAGTTGAAAAGGAACCTTGACTTTTGTAACGCTCGACTGATGCTGCTAGCATATCTACATCTGTATCTTCAAAATAGCCTTGTATGACTTTAGCAATATCTTCTGCTTCATTTTCTTCCACCCATTGCTGAGCTTTATAAACGGCTTTTGTAAATTTCTTAATTACATCTTCATTTTCTTTCAAGTAATTCTGTTTTGTCATAAACACCGTGTAAGGAACATGACCGGACTCCTCACCGAATGAGGCAATTATATGACCTTTACCTTCCTTTTCGAAAATACTTGCAGTTGGTTCAAACAATTGAACATACTCAGCATCTCCAGAAGAAAACGCACCAGGAATATTAGCAAAGTCAATGTTTTGTATTAATTCCAAATCAGCATGCGGATCAATATCGTGTTTCTTTAAAACAAATTCACCTGCCATCTGCGGCATGCCGCCCTTACGTTGACCTAAAAAGATGCTTCCGTTTAAGTCATCCCAGGAAAAATCAGGCTTTGGCTCTTTGGCAACAAGAAATGTTCCATCTGTCTGGGTTAGTTGGGCAAAGTTCACTGCATAATCTGTTGCGTCCTGCCCATAAACATACATCGATGTTTCTGACCCTACCAATGCAATATCCGCACCGTCCGATAATAAGGCAGTCATTGTTTTATCGCCGCCCCAGGTTGTTTTCAGTTCTACATTTAACCCTTCTTCTTCAAAATATCCATTTTCTAATGCTACATATTGTGGTGCATAAAACACAGAGCGGGTAACTTCAGCTAGTTGAATATTTGTAGTACTGCTACTACTGCATGCTGAAGTGAAGATAAGTAAACTGCCAACAATAAAGGCGATGAAGCCATATTTCTTCATAGTAGACAACTCCTCCATAACTCTTGATATCGTGTCAAAATAGCGTATGCTTTTTTAGAGAAATGTGTGAATGCCTATATAAATACAGAAATGCTTGAGGGTTAGCATGATTCGTTTACCGCTAAAAACACAAAAATCCGGACTCTCTATAGAGAATCCGGATTTTAAGACGATAATGCGATTACCCTTTATATGTTGGACCCGCTTGCTTTATCTCATCACTTGCTTTTGTGAATTTAGTAAAGTTTTCGTGAAACTTTTCTGCAAGTGCTTTCGCTGTCTTATCATATGCCTCTTTATCGTCCCAAGCTTCTTTAGGGACCAAAACTTCGTCTGGAACACCTGGTACATGCAGCGGAATATTTAAACCGAAAATTTCATCTTTCGTTGTTTCGACCGTATTTAATTCACCCTCGAGTGCTGCGTGAACCATTGCTCGTGTGTAGGCCAATTTCATACGCTTGCCGGCTCCGTATGACCCGCCGGTCCATCCTGTATTAACTAGAAAGACATTTGATTCAAATTGATCTATTTTTTCACCGAGCATTTCGGCATACGTTGCTGGTGCCAATGGCAAAAATGGTGATCCGAAACATGCGGAAAAAGTTGCTTGTGGTTCCGTAATGCCACGCTCCGTGCCTGCCAGTTTGCTCGTATATCCACTTAAAAAGTGATACATTGCCTGTTCCTTCGTCAGCTTGCTAATTGGAGGCAATGTTCCCGAAGCATCAGCTGTCAAAAATAAAATAGTGTTAGGATGCCCCGCGATACTTGGTGATATAATGTTATCGATGTTTTCCAATGGGTATGCTGCTCGTGTGTTTTCCGTTAACGTAGTATCGGAATAATCAGGTATTCGCGATATTCCATCCAATACAACGTTTTCCAGAACTGAACCAAATCGGATGGCATTAAATATCTGTGGCTCCTTTTCAGCTGATAGGTCAATACACTTGGCATAACAACCGCCTTCAATATTAAAGACGCCGTTAGGTCCCCAACCGTGTTCGTCATCACCTATCAAGTTCCGGTATGGATCAGCAGAAAGTGTTGTTTTACCTGTTCCGGATAAGCCGAAAAACAGGGCGACATCGCCTTCCTGTCCTACGTTAGCTGAACAATGCATGGATAAAATATCTTGCATTGGTAATAAATAATTCATGACAGAAAAGATCGATTTTTTAATTTCACCAGCATATTCCGTTCCGCCGATTAATACCGTGCGTCTTTTAAAGGAGATAATGATGAAGGTCTCTGATTTTGTCCCATCAATCGTCGGATCTGCTTTAAAAGTTGGAGCTGAAATAACGGTGAATCCTGCCTCATGTTCGGCAAGCTCATCTTCTGTAGGTCGAATGAACATTTGTCGTGCAAACAAGTTATGCCATGCATACTCATTAATCACTTGTATCGGAAGGCGGTAATTCTTATCCGCACCGGCAAAGCCTTTAAAAACAAAAACTTCATTTTTTTCTTGAAGATGGTGCATTACTTTATTGTGTAGCTTATCAAAAGATTCTTCATCAATAGCTTGGTTGACAGCACCCCAATCAACATCAGCATCGGAAACATCATCACGTACGATAAATCTGTCTTTTGGAGAACGTCCCGTATACTTCCCTGTTGTCGCCTGGATGGATCCGGTAACTGTTAATTCCCCTTCATTATGTGATAAAATATTTTCAATTAATGTTGGGACAGATAAATTTTCGTAAACGTTAGTTTTCCTGCTAAATTCATTTAATACGGATGTATGTTTAATCGAATTCATATTAAGATACCTTCCTTTGTTCAGTTTCTTAAATCTGATTATTAGTATAACACATTATATAAATGGTGCACATTAAATGTTTTAAAATTTTACTTGACATATATGTTTGTTAACATTAATGACAAAATTGTGAAGTTGTGCATATTATAAGCAATTACGGCAGTTGACATACAACCATTAATTCGTTAGGATAAATTTGAAGCGGATACTCTTATTCAGAGTCGGTGGAGGGACAGACCCGATGAAGCCCAGCAACCATCACGGCAGTGAAAAGGTGCTAACCTGGTGCAAGGATTTTCCTTGAACAATAAGAGCGAAAGGCTATATTTTCCTTTCCTCATGATTGTAGGGAGGAATTTTTTTGTGTTTGTGAGAAATAATTTAAAAATGAATGAAAATAGAGTACCGAAATATAGTTTTCTTTAGAGGAGGGACTCAATGATGACAGTTAATCGACGGTTATTTACATCTGAATCTGTAACAGAAGGACATCCAGATAAAATTTGTGACCAAATTTCAGATGCTATTTTGGATGAAATATTAACAAAAGACCCGTTTGCTCGGGTCGCTTGTGAAACAACGGTTACTACCGGTCTAGTTTTAGTTGCGGGTGAAATTACGACGAATACATATGTAGATATTCCTGCAATCGTTCGACAGACGATTAAAGATATTGGATATACACGTGCTAAATATGGATTTGATGCAGAAACTTGTGCCGTATTAACGGCCATCGATGAACAATCTCCAGACATCGCTGGAGGGGTTGATCGGGCACTGGAAGCTCGTGAAGGACATATGTCGGAAGCGGAAATTGCCGCAATAGGCGCTGGAGATCAAGGCTTAATGTTCGGTTATGCGTGCAATGAAACAGAGGAGCTGATGCCACTTGCTATTTCTCTGGCGCATAAATTAGCAAAACGGTTAGCTGATGTAAGAAAAGATGGAACGTTGAGTTATATACGTCCGGATGGTAAAACGCAAGTTACCATTGAGTATGATCAACATGGTGAGCCTGTTCGCGTAGATACTATTGTAGTTTCCACACAACATCATCAGGATATTACATCTCAACAAATTGAAAAAGATATTATACAGCATGTCGTCGAACCGATCGTTCCGGCAAGATTACTAGATGAGACAACGAAATACTTTATTAATCCAACTGGACGATTTGTGATTGGCGGTCCTCAAGGGGATACTGGATTAACCGGCCGTAAAATTATCGTCGATACGTACGGTGGCTATGCACGGCATGGTGGTGGAGCGTTTAGTGGAAAGGATGCAACAAAGGTTGATCGTTCAGGTGCTTATGCGGCTCGTTACGTCGCAAAGAATATTGTAGCAGCCGGTCTTGCGGATGCTTGTGAAGTGCAACTGGCATATGCTATAGGAGTCGCAGAACCAGTATCTATTGCGGTTAATACATTCGAAACAGGCACTGTTCAAGAAGAAATGCTTGTCGAAGCGGTTCGAAAATTGTTCGATCTTAGACCTGCAGGCATCATAAAGATGTTGAATTTACAAAGTCCAATTTTTCAAAAAACAGCTGCCTATGGTCATTTTGGTAGGACGGATATAATTTTTCCATGGGAAAAGACAGATAAAGTAGAGGAACTTACTGCGATTACAGTTAAATGAGCACATACAAAAACAGCCCCTTGCTCTTATTGAGCAGGGGGCTATTATAATCCATGTTCACGGATTAACAAAGTATAGTGCTTAGTGTACATCGGGGCTTACCAGGGCGCTAGCGTATTTCTTAGAAGATAAGAATACATATAATTTTCCGTATATCTGTCTAGCTCTAGCGGCCAGCCCCTCGAGGTCTTAAGCAATAACTCTTCGTGCCAAATTCGTCACTACGATTTCTTGCTTAAGCTATGCCTGGGGCTTACCAGGGCGCTAGCGCTTTTCTTAATTAAAGTTCGTGTCCAAGTTCTGTATGGTTTTTATAATAATCCCGTTTATCGAGGTAAGATTTTCGAACACGATCCATTTCCTCGATGTCTTTTTGTGTCAGTTCGCGGATTACTTTGGCAGGACGTCCAAAAGCAAGCGTGTTTGGTGGAATGATTTTCCCAGGCGGAATAAGGCTTCCAGCTCCAATAAAAGAATTTTCTCCTATTTCTGCCCCGTCTAGAATCATACTGCCCATACCAATAAGGGCATTTTTTCGAATGGTTGCAGCATGTAATGTTACTTGGTGGCCAATGGTAACATCGTCTTCAACAATGACCGGCATATCCGGACTTTGGTGGATGAGTGAAAGATCCTGAATGTTGACACGTTTTCCGATTGTTGTAGGTGCCACGTCACCTCGAATCACTGTTTTAAACCAGATGCTCGTATGTTCACCAATGGTAACATCACCGATTACGACTGCATTTTTGGCAACAAATACGGTAGGATCGATTACAGGTGATTTCCCTTTATAATCATGAATCATCGTTTGGACCTCCTGTCATAAAATGAAAATTTACTTTACTTTACTTTTTTTGAATTGCAATTATAAATGGCGGGTTATTTTTTTGATTAATAAATCGATATTGCAAAACATTATAACGTTTTTGATCAAGTGAAACGACATGTTTCAATACACATTCCTTTTCATGTTTCCCACCTTCATGTCCATGATATACGACGAGCACAATAATACCATTTGTTTTTAAATAGGCTAATATTCCATCAATGGCAGCGATTGTGGAATCACCTTTTGTGACAATCGATTTATCGCCTTTTGGTAAAAAACCAAGATTAAAAATTGCTCCGCCTACAGATGTAATATGATTTTCAACCAAATAATCAACTACGTTTGCGTGGCTGTCGTGAATATATGTTACATTGTCCCATCCATGTTTCTTGATAAGAGTTTGTGTATTTTGAATGGCCTGGGATTGAATATCAAAGCCGTAGATATGGCCTTTTTTCCCAACAATTTCTGCAAGTTGGAGGGTATCATTTCCATTTCCGCACGTGCCGTCAATTGCAATTTCTCCTTTATTAATCGCTGTTTCGAGTAAATAATGTGAATATTGTATAACCCCTTTTAACATTGTATAGCCTCACTTTTGGTGTATTGGATTTTGCTAGTTTGTAACGTTATTTATGGAATTTACTAATATAGTTTAGCATGGAAGGGTCGTGTTTGAGAAACTATACATTCTTTCAGTTGTTTAAATTGCTCTTATATGGATAAACTGGGTAATAAGGAGATGGATAATGTTGTAATATGTATAGCGACAACCTTGACAAAAGTAGCTGTTTTAACTACAATTCGAATAGCGAAAGAATTACAATGTTAGCATGTTTTCAGGTTAGATACAGTTGGCAGGACGAGCTGTTCCTGAATATTACAACACACCTCTAAAATATAGCAAGTTATGGTCGCTTGCCGTAAATCTGTATTAAGAATATTAAATGTAGTGGTTTACGATTTGGATAGGTTTAGTGGTACTCTGGGAGATGCAGCTTCTCGTTCCTTTGCTGGGATGAGTAGCTTTTTTTATACTTTTTTAGTCATATGCGCAATTAATTCACTTACATACTAAATAATGATTGGACACGTGAAGAATAAAGGAGGAAAATAGGTTGGGTTATGATCACCATGAGATAGAAAAGAAATGGCAACAATTCTGGCTCGATAATAATACGTTTAAGACGGATGCTTATTCCGATAAAGAAAAAGTGTATGCACTCGATATGTTTCCTTATCCATCAGGATCCGGATTGCATGTTGGCCATCCGGAAGGTTATACAGCGACAGATATTATATCCCGGATGAAGCGAATGCAAGGATATGAAGTGCTTCATCCAATGGGGTGGGATGCTTTCGGTTTGCCTGCTGAACAGTATGCTTTGGATACTGGAAATAGTCCTGCCGCATTTACTGAGAAAAATATTGAAACATTCAAAAGACAAATTCAGGAGCTCGGTTTTTCATATGATTGGGGCCGAGAAATAAATACGACCGATCCGAATTATTATAAATGGACCCAGTGGATTTTCACAAAGTTGTATGAAAAAGGACTCGCCTATATGGATGAAGTAAATGTTAACTGGTGTCCTGCACTTGGAACAGTGTTAGCGAATGAAGAAGTCATCGACGGAAAAAGTGAACGCGGGAACCATCCGGTCGTTAAAAAGCCTATGAGACAATGGGTATTGAAAATTACAGCATATGCTGATCGTCTTTTGGAAGATTTGGAAGAACTCGATTGGCCGGAAAGCATTAAGGATATGCAGCGCAACTGGATTGGCCGTTCAGAAGGTGCAGAAGTTACTTTCACCATTGCCAAACATGATAAAGAATTTACTGTATTTACAACGAGACCAGATACGTTATTCGGAGCAACTTATGCTGTACTTGCTCCGGAGCATCCATTTGTTGATATGATTGTCACGGATGAACAGAAAACGGTCGTTCAGGATTATCTGGATGAAATGGAGAAAAAGACTGAAATCGAACGAACGGATTTAACAAAAGAGAAAACAGGTGTATTTACAGGTGCTTATGCCATTAATCCGGTTAACGGGAAAGAAATTCCGATCTGGATTGCGGATTACGTATTGATGGGGTATGGGACAGGTGCGATTATGGCGGTTCCTGCCCATGATGAGCGTGACTATGTGTTTGCAACTAAATTCGATTTGCCAATTGTAGAAGTAGTGGAAGGCGGAGATATTTCCACAGAAGCCTATATTGGCGACGGAAAACATGTTAATTCGGAATTTCTGGACGGATTGGAAAAAGATGAAGCGATAACAAAAATGATAGAATGGCTTGAAGAAAATGAAAAAGGGAATAAAGAAGTAACGTACAGGCTTCGTGACTGGCTCTTCTCAAGACAACGTTACTGGGGAGAACCAATTCCAGTCATTCATTGGGAAGATGGGTCGATGACTGTTCTACCAGAAGAGGAACTTCCACTTGTTCTTCCTGAGCTGACAGAAATCAAGCCATCCGGCACGGGAGAGTCTCCTTTGGCGAATAGTGATTGGGTAAATGTCGTTGACCCGAAAACTGGTATGAAAGGACGCAGAGAAACAAATACGATGCCGCAATGGGCGGGCAGCTGTTGGTATTATTTACGATATATTGATCCACATAATTCAGAACAGTTAGCAGACCCAGAGTTACTTAAACAGTGGCTTCCGGTAGACATTTATATCGGTGGGGCAGAGCATGCCGTGCTGCATTTATTATATGCTCGATTCTGGCATAAGTTTTTATACGACATCGATGTTGTTCCAACGAAAGAGCCTTTTACAAAACTATTTAATCAAGGAATGATTCTTGGGTCAAATAATGAAAAAATGAGTAAATCAAAAGGAAATGTCGTTAATCCGGATGATATTGTTTCTTCTCATGGCGCGGATACATTGCGTTTATACGAAATGTTTATGGGTCCACTCGATGCTGATGTCGCTTGGTCCACCAATGGTCTAGATGGCGCTCGACGCTTTCTGGATCGTGCATGGCGTTTAATCATCAAGGATGATGGCTCACTATCCGATAAGATTGTAGAGCATGATGTACCTACCTTTAATAAGATATATCATGCTACAGTTAAAAAAGTAACAAACGACTTTGAAAACTTGCATTTCAATACGGCTATTTCACAAATGATGGTGTTTGTTAATGAAGGGTATAAAGCGGATGAAGTTTCAAAGTCACATATAGAGGGTTTTGTGAAAATGTTATACCCGATTGCCCCGCATCTTTGTGAAGAATTGTGGAATCGACTAGGCCATGAAGATACAATCACTTATGAAGCATGGCCAGTATATGATGAATCTAGCCTTGTAGAAGATGAAGTAGAGGTAGTAGTACAAATAATGGGGAAAGTACGAGCAAAAATTAATGTCCCGCGTGATATCTCCAAAGAAGCGCTTGAAGCACAAGCGTTGGAGGATGAAAAGATTCAAGACTGGCTTCAAGGGAAAACAATTCGTAAAGTTATTGTAGTACCGGGAAAACTCGTTAATATTGTAGCAAATTAACAATATAAAAAATTCCGCCTCAATATATAATGGGGCGGAATTTTTGCACTTGGATAATCCAATGTAGTTATGAATTGGAGGGGATCCATTCATTTTTTAAAATAATCCATTTGTCATTTTCGTAATACCAGAGAGTTTCAACTGTCCCGATTCGATCGGCATGGTATGCACCACTTATTTGCCGGTAGCCTTTTAGTCCAAAGCCTTTGGTGTCACTTATTCGTTTAGGCTCAAAAAAAGCAATGGGGTCGATCATAATTTTTTTATTTTTTAAGAGTTTCCCATCTGCATCATAAATATTTAATCGTTCATAATTTGTAGCTCTTTCCTTTACATCAATTGAAATAGGGTGTTGGTCAGAATTAATCTGAAGATTTATTTTATAATTGGTTGCAAATTCCCCTTTTATAAATTGATCTTTAGGTAAATTGATTTTATTTACCTTTTCATTTTTCAATGTATACGCATAATAATGGTACAATCCTCCGCTGCCACCAGCAGCACTTTGATAATAGACATCGTTGTGACCATCGTGGTTTAAATCAACAAATTGTAATGTTGGTTCATAGCCACCGCCGAAGGATATTTTCCATTTTTTAGCTTGAGGGGTAATGACGTCGATCCATATTTGACGATAATATGGATTATTTTCTGATAGAAGGGTTCCTTTAAGTTCGATAGTTTCTTTTATGCCATCCCCTGTTACATCTTCTTCATAGGTTTCAATTACTTTTGATTGAATGGAGTTGTCGGATGATGTTAATGTATAATCACCATTATCAATGGGTAATAGTATCATACTTAGTATTATGAATAGAAAGGTCACTTAATAATCTCCCCCTTGAAAAATATAGTGTTGTTAGCTTTTGCTAAAATCCAGTCATCTATTCAGACTGGCTTTAAGACGATTTAGTAAGGATGTTGCATATGAATATTAAAGAAATCACTAGTTATGAAGTTGAACAGACGTTAAAAAAGAATTCAGAAGCGTTGGTAGTTATCGATGTAAGAGAAGAGGATGAATTACATCAGGGGATGATTCCTCACGCATATCATATACCGTTACAACAAATCCCTTTTTCTCTTGATCAATTAAATAAACAGAAACATTATGTTATTGTTTGTCGCTCTGGTCATAGAAGTATGCTTGCAGCTTCTTATTTAAATGAACATGGCTATGACGCGATAAATCTGCGTGGGGGAATGCTTGAGTGGAAAGGAAGATTAGAGTTTGCTTAACTATGATATAAATGGGATAAACTACCATTGATTTGAATTTGCTGTTGCTGTATAGTAGAGTTTGTTGTTCAAAAGCGATCACCCATTAGTGAATAAACAGTTTTTATCTTGTTTGAAAGTTATAATTGACTTTTGAAATATACAATGATATAATAATTATCCTACTAAAAATAGTAGATTGCTATTTGCTCCTTGAAAACTGAACAAAACAACTCGTATGTCAGAGGAAAAACACCTCCGTGTTTTTCCTCTACAAGTCAGATCTTTCTATTAAGAAAGCTGACTATAAACGAAACAAGCTAAGATATAAAGGTGATTAACCGGTGTTAATCATCGCACAAACTTTTATGGAGAGTTTGATCTTGGCTCAGGACGAACGCTGGCGGCGTGCCTAATACATGCAAGTCGAGCGCGGGAAGCAGGCGGAATCCTTCGGGAGGAAGCTTGTGGAACGAGCGGCGGATGGGTGAGTAACACGTAGGCAACCTGCCTGCAAGACCGGGATAACTCGCGGAAACGCGAGCTAATACCGGATGATCCGAGTAATCTCCTGATTGCTCGGTAAAAGGCGGCATTAGCTGTCACTTGCAGATGGGCCTGCGGCGCATTAGCTAGTTGGTAGGATAACAGCCTACCAAGGCAACGATGCGTAGCCGACCTGAGAGGGTGATCGGCCACACTGGGACTGAGACACG